>CAZIVY010000122.1:0-1812 GCA_964542505.1 uncultured Rhodospirillaceae bacterium | reverse complement strand
TGGTGCTGGCGGGCGGCGTCGTGGCCGGGTTCCTCGGCCCGGAGATCGCCAAGCACAGCAAGGATCTGCTGCCGCTCCATGCCTTTGCCGGCACCTACATGGCGGCGGCGGCCTTGGGCGCGATGTCGATCGCGTTGCTGTGGCTGATCGACATTCCGTTGCCGGCGGCGGCGGAGACCATGGGCGGCAGCCGGCCGCTGCCCGCGATCATGCGCCAGCCGACCTTCCTGCTGGCGGCGTTGAGCGGCATGGTGGGCTACGGCTTCATGAACTTGCTGATGACGGCGACGCCGCTCGCCATGACCCAGCACTATCATTTCCACTTCGACCTGGCAGCCACGGTGATCCAGTGGCACGTGGTCGCCATGTTCGCACCGAGCTTTTTCACCGGCGCCCTGATCGGCCGTTTCGGCGTGTTGAATGTCATCCTGGCGGGGGTGGCCATTAACCTGATCTGCGTCGCCGTGGCCTTGTCGGGGGTCGAGTTCGAGAATTTCTGGCTTTCGCTGACGCTGCTGGGGCTGGGCTGGAATTTCATGTATGTGGGCGGCTCGACCTTGCTGACCGAATCCTACCGGCCGGCGGAGCGGGCCAAGACCCAGGCCGCCAACGACTTCCTGGTCTTCTTCACCGTCGCCGTGTCGTCGCTTTCGTCGGGCGCGCTGTTGCACCGGGGCGGCTGGGTCACGATCCTGTTTCTGGCGCTGCCCTGGCTTGGCCTAGCCGCGGCGGCGACGGTAACGCTAAAACTGGCGCGCCGGCGCGCCGCCCTGGCTGCGCCGCGAGCGTTATGAGATGGGCGGCGTCCGCGCCGCCGGGGCTTTAAGCCAGGCGGTTGCGCCTCTTAACCTTCTCTGGCATATAGCGCCCGTCATTGCCGCGCGCGGCGACGGCATTCGGGGGGCATCATGTTCGCGATCGTTTTCGCCATCGTTTGCGGGATTTCCGCGCTGGTCTATGGGGTCTGGGCGTCGGGCTCGGTGCTGAAGGCGCCGGCGGGCACGCCGCGCATGCAAGAGATCGCGGCGGCGGTGCAGGAAGGCGCGTCCGCCTACCTGAACCGCCAGTACCGCACCATCGCCATCGTCGGCGCGGTCATCGTCGTCATTCTGGTTTTCGCCCTCGGGGTCAAGGTCGGCATCGGCTTCGTGATCGGGGCCGTGTTGTCGGCCGCCACCGGCTATATCGGCATGCACGTCTCGGTGCGCGCCAACGTGCGCACCGCCGAGGGCGCGCGCCAGGGCTTGCGCCACGCCTTGGGGCTGGCCTTCCGGGCCGGCGCCGTCACCGGGATGCTGGTGGTGGGTTTGGCGCTGCTGGCGGTGACGGGCTATTACGCGGCGCTGCTGGCCATCGGCGCCAGCGGGCGCGAGACCGTCGACGCGCTGGTGGCGCTGGGCTTCGGGGCGTCGCTGATCTCCATCTTCGCCCGTCTCGGCGGCGGCATCTTCACCAAGGGCGCCGACGTGGGCGCCGACCTGGTGGGCAAGGTCGAGGCCGGCATTCCGGAAGACGACCCCCGCAACCCGGCAGTCATCGCCGACAACGTGGGTGACAACGTGGGCGACTGCGCCGGCATGGCTGCTGACCTGTTCGACACCTACGCGGTGACCGTGGTTGCCACCCTGGTGCTCGGCGGACTGCTCTTCAAGGGCGCCGACGGCGGCCTTGATCTCCGCTACATCCTCTACCCCCTTGTGCTCGGCGCCGTATCTATCGTGGCCTCAATTGTCGGCACCTTCTTTGTGAACGCGCGGGAGGGCGGCAAGATCATGAACGCCCTGTACCGGGGTTTGGCCGTGTCGGGCATCC
>CAZIVY010000121.1:0-8159 GCA_964542505.1 uncultured Rhodospirillaceae bacterium | reverse complement strand
GTAGGTGCGCGTGACGCCGATGCCGAAATAGCTGGTGGTGACGACGATCTTGCTGCCGCTCGTGGTCACCGTGGTCGGCGCCGGAGCGGAGGCGGCGTTGGTGCCGCGGACGGTGAAACCCGAGGAGCTGCTCAAGCCCCAATCGGAGACGGCGAGGCCCGTGTCGAAGAAGTCGCGGCCGTTGAGGACCACGCTATCGATGGCGCCGTTGACGTTGCGGATATTGACCGTCAGCCCGCCTTGCGTCATCGACGCGGCGTTGACGTCAAAAGTGGACAGCGCCAAAGCCGCGGCGGCGGAAACGCCGACGAGGAAACGCTGGGAAATGCGCGCGGTGATGCAGCCAGTGGTGGCGAACAAGATACAATCCTCCTCGAAGATGATGAGGCCGCGTTGCGCGCGCGGACTCCTGTTGTTGACAAGGGAAAATGCAAGGCCCGTGCCGCCCGGCGCCGCCGGTCAAGCTATTGATTGCCGAGGGCCAACGGCGATGGCCGATGGCCGGCGTTAACGCCTTGTAAAATCGGATAGGTAAACGCTAACCGCAATTGACAGCCTGCGCCTTTTGGCTAGGTCTGCCTGAGCCAGTCGCGCAGCGCGGCGGTCACCGCTTCGGGCCGTTCCATCGGCGACAAGTGGCCGCAGTGCTCCAGCAGAACGTAGCGGGCCCCGTCGATGGCCGAAGCCATTTCGGCCGCCACCTCCGGCGGGGTGACGTCGTCCTGGCGCCCGCAAAGCACCAGCGTCGGGCAGCGCACGTCGAACAGATCGGCGCGGCTGTCGGCGCGATTCATGATCGCTCGCTGCTGGCGCAAGAATCCCTCGCGCCCCACCTCGCCCGCCATCTTGACGATGCGCTCCAGCAGCGGGCGGTCGTTCCGGCGGTCGGGGTGCACAAGCACCGGCAGCAGCCGCGGCGTCACGCCCTTGAAGCGGCCCTTTTGCGCCAGCTCGATCAGGCCGCGCCGGCGCGCCATTTGCTCGGGCGTATCCGCCCTGGCCGAGGTGTCGAGCAGCGCCAGGCGCGTCACCCGCTCGGGCGCCTGGCGCATGATTTCGAGGGCCACGTAACCGCCCATGGAAAGCCCCGCCATGGCGAATCGCGCCGGCGCGCGCGCCAGGATCGCCGCCGCTATGGCCGGCATCGAATCGAGCTCCCGCTGCTCGCCGGTGACGGTGACGGCGGCGACATCGGCCAAATGCGCCAGCGGGTGGGCCCACAGATCGGCGGTGAGCAGCAGCCCCGGAATCAGCAGCAGCGGCGCTCGCTCGGTCAAACATCCCTCCTGGCGCGCCCCGATTTCCGCCGTTTACGCGCGGGCGCTCCCCGTTCTATAGTTTGTGCCGCACGCGATGTCAGCCAACCAACGGAGGCCCGCGATGACGACGCAACTGACCCGCACATTGGCCGCCACTGCCGCGATCGGCTTCATGGCGGCGGCATCCCCTGTCGCCGCCGACGAAACCTGCATGTCGCCCTATATGGCCAAGATCTCCGGGCAGGAGGATTACGTCTATGTCTGGACGCTTGGCGAGGACGGCCTGGGCGACGGGTCCGACAAGCTGGTGACCATCGATAGCCGCCCGGGATCGAAGACCTTCGGCAAGGTCATCGCCAGCGCATCCGTCGGCGGGCGCAACGAAGCGCACCACGCGGGCTTCACCGACGACCGGCGGGCGTTGTGGGCATCGGGTCTCGATACCGGCAAGATTTTCGTTTTCGACGTCGCCACCAATCCGGCCAAGCCGCGCCTGACCAAGACCATCGGCGATTTCGCCAAGGCCTCGGGCGGCGTCGTGGGTCCGCACACGCTTTACGCCCTGCCCGGGCGGATGCTGGTAACCGGCCTCTCCAACGACAAGGATCACGGCGGACGCACGGCGATGGTGGAGTATTCCAACGCCGGCAAGCACCTCGCCACCCACTGGATGCCGACGACCGAAAATCCGCGTGGCGCCAAGATCGACAAGGTCGCCGACGGCTATGGCTACGACGTGCGCGTGCTGCCGCGCCGCAATGTCATGCTCACCTCGTCCTTCACCGGCTGGTCCAACTACATGATGGACTTCGGCAAGATGCTCAACGACGCCGAGGCGATGAAGCGCTTCGGGCAGACCGTGGTGGTGTGGAACCTGCACACCCGCCAGCCGAAGAAAGTGCTGAACGTGCCGGGGGCGCCGCTGGAGATACGCTTCGCCTGGGGCGCGCACAACAACTGGGCCATCACCACGACCGCGCTGACGGCGAAACTGGTGCTGCTCTACGAGGACGACAAGGGCGAATGGCAGTCCAAGGAAGTGGGCGATATCGGCGAGCCCGGCAAGGGAGCGATTCCGGTCGACATTTCGATTAGCGCCGACGACAAGACGCTGTGGGTCGCCACCTTCATGGACGGAACGGCGCGGCTTTACGACATCTCCGACCCGTTCAAGCCGAAGCAGATACACCAGAAGCAGATCGGCAAGCAGCTCAACATGGTGTCCCAAAGCTGGGACGGCAAGCGCGTCTATTTCACTTCGTCCGTGCTCGCCAACTGGGACAAAAAAGGCGCCGACAACGAGCAATTCATCAAGGCCTTTACCTGGGACGGCAAAGAGCTGAAGCCGACCTTCGCCGTCGATTTCACCGCCGAGAAACTGGGGCGTCCGCACATCATGCGCTTCGGCGCCAATGCCCTTTACGACCGGCGGGCGGAGGTGGAGGACGGCGAAACGCTGCTGGGCCGCATGGCGTCGGCGCCCGCGACGGTGCAGTGACGGTGCAGTGACGGCCGCCGCCCTGCCCCTCCTTGTACCCGCCATCGCTGATCCGCGCCCCGCGCGCCTTGCGCGCAATTATTATTGGCGGCAATGCCGCCAGGGGCGCGGAACATAGATGAAGGGTACAAACCTATTGAATCTGCACCACTTTCGCGAGTTCGTGAGTGGCGTGTCGCGACCCGCGCACTCGCGAAAGTCGGTACTAGCTCTCCTGCTTGCGGCCTGCCTCGCGGCCTTGGCCGCGCCCCTAGCGCCGGCGGCCGCTCACGATACCGGCGGGCCTCGCCGCGAGGACTCGGACCTGCCGGCATTCGACTACGATCCGCCGGTGCCGGGAACCTATGAACTGCCCGTCATCGGGCCGAGCCCGGCGGGAAATGTGCTCGATAGCCATGGGCGCCAGCATCCCCTTGCCCGTTTCACCTCCGGGCGAATCGCGCTCCTCGGATTGATCTACACCCGCTGTTCCGACCGGCTTGGCTGCCCCTTGGCGTCGAGCGTCCTGGGCGAAGTCGTCGAGGCCTTGCGCCACGACGCGCGCTTTGCCGCCCAGCTGGCGCCGCATGTGCGTCTGGTTTCCCTGAGCTTCGATCCGGCGCACGACACGCCCGCCGTCATGGCGGCGTTTCGCCAGCGCGACACGGTGGCGTCGGACGCGGTGGAGGCGGTGGAGTGGGCGTTCCTCACCACCTCGTCCGCCGCCGCCTTGCGGCCGATATTGGACGGGTACGGCCAGAACGTGGTGGCCGAATTCGATGGCGCCGGCGCCCCGACCGGCGGCTTGGCCCACGTGCTGAAAGTCTTCCTGCTCGATCGCCGTGGCCAGGTGCGCAACATCTATGGCGTCTCCTTTCTCGATCCGCGCTTGCTGCTCGCCGACATCGAAACCTTGCTGATCGAGGAGACGCGGTCCCGGCCATGAGGCGCCGCGGTGTGGTCCGCCGCGCCGCGGTCCTCCTCGTGGGCGCGATTCTTGGCCCCGCCACGGCCCATGCCGGCGACGGGACCGACGAGCGCGCCGCGCTGGCGCGGGCCGAGGGTCCGCACCTTGGTTTGCCGGCGGTGCCGATCCCCGCCGACAACCCGTTGACGGCGGAGAAAATCGCCCTCGGGCGCAAGCTCTTTTTCGACCGCCGTTTGTCGCGCAACGGCACCATTTCCTGCGGCATCTGCCACGTGCCCGAACAGGGATTTACCTCCAACGAACTCGCCACCGCCGTCGGCATCGAGGGGCGCACCGTGCGCCGCAACGCCCCCAGCGTCGTCAACGCCGCTTTCGCCACCGCCTTGTTCCACGACGGCCGCGAAACCGGCCTGGAACTGCAGGCGCTGGCGCCGCTGACGGCGGCCAACGAAATGGGCAATCCCTCGCTTGGCGCGGTGATCGACCGCCTGCGCCGCCTGCCCGACTATGCCGGCCTCTTTGAGCGCGCCTTTGCCCGCGGCCCTGGCGTCGAGACATTCGGACAGGCGCTCGCCGCCTGGCAGCGCACTTTGCTTTCCGGCGATTCCCCCTTCGACCGCTGGTATTTTGGCCGCGACGAAGGGGCGCTGTCGCCGGCCGCCCGGCGCGGTTTCACCCTGTTTGCCGGCGCCGCCGGCTGCACGACGTGCCACCGCATCGACCGCGACTTCGCCTTGTTCACCGATAACGCCTTCCACAACACCGGGGTCGGCTACTACAACAGCGTCCTCCGGCCGCGCGATGCGCCTTTGCGGGTGGAAATCGCGCCCGGCGTGTTCGCCATTTTGGACGCGGCGGCCGTCGCCGCGGTGAGCGAACCGCGCCCGAGCGACCTCGGCCGCTACGAAGTCAGCGGCGACCTCGCCGACCGCTGGGCCTACAAGACGCCGGGCCTGCGCGACGTGGCGCTGACGGCGCCCTACATGCACGACGGCTCGCTTGCCACCCTGGAGGACGTGGTGGCGTTCTACAACCGCGGCGCCGTGCCCCACGACCTGCTCGATCCCCGGCTGCGCCCGCTGGGCCTCGACACCGGGCAAAGCTCCGACCTGGCCGCTTTTCTCCGCGGCCTGACCGGCAGCGCCGCCGCGGAACTGGCGCGCGACGCGCGCCGTGCGCCGGTGGGCAATCCCTAAATGATGCTGCAACGCAACGGCAAGGTTGACATTTGCGCTATGCCACCTATGTTCTTGTCATTACTGCGGTAACGAATTGTCAACCCCCCTCCCCCAATCTGCGAGTCTTATGAAGTTTTCCGATCTCGGCCTCTCCGAGGCCGTGTTGCGCGCCGTCGCCGATGCCGGCTATAGCGAGCCCACCCCGATCCAGGCCAAGGCGATCCCCCATGTGCGCGCCGGGCGCGATGTTCTTGGCACCGCCCAAACCGGTACCGGCAAGACCGCCAGTTTCACCCTTCCACTGATCGATTTGCTTGCCGGCGGCCGCGTTCGCGCCCGCATGCCGCGCGCGCTGATCCTCGAGCCGACGCGCGAACTCGCCGATCAGGTGGCCACCAGCTTCGAGACCTACGGCAAGCACAACAAGCTGACTCTGGCGCTGCTCATCGGCGGCGTCGCCTATGCCGACCAGGAACGCAAGCTCGACCGTGGCGTCGACGTGCTCATCGCCACCCCCGGGCGGCTGCTCGATCACTTCGAGCGCGGCCGGGTGATGCTGGGCGGCGTGCAGGTGCTGGTGATCGACGAATCCGACCGCATGATGGACATGGGTTTCATGCCCGACGTGGAACGCATCGTGCGGCTGCTGCCGCCGTCGCGGCAGACCCTGCTTTTCTCCGCCACCATGCCGCTCGAGATCCGCAAACTGGCCAGCGCCTTCTTGCGCGATCCGGTGGAGGTGTCGGTGGCGGCCTCGGCCGCGCCATCGGCCATGGTGGTGCAGCGCCTGGTGCGCGTCGCGGCCACCGACAAGCGTGATGCCTTGCGCCGCCTGCTGCGCGGCGAGCAGGTGAAGAACGCGCTCATCTTCTGCAACCGCAAGCGCGACGTGGACAGTCTTTTCCGCGCCCTCGCCAAGGACAAGTTTAACGTCGCGGCCTTGCACGGCGACATGGCGCAAGCCATACGCACGGAAACGCTGGCCCGGTTCAAGGCGGGCGAAATCGCCCTTCTGGTGGCCTCCGACGTCGCCGCCCGCGGCCTCGACGTCGTCGGCATGAGTCACGTGTTCAATTTCGACGTCCCCATTCACGCCGAGGATTATGTTCACCGCATCGGCCGCACCGGCCGCGCCGGGTTGATCGGGCATTCCTTTACCCTCGCCACGCCGGCCGAAAGCAAGTACGTCGCCGCCATCGAACGGCTGCTGGGGCGGCCGATTCCTTCCCCCGACACGCCGGAGGCCGATGCCGTCCTGCCCGTCGACGCCCTGCCCGCCGCCGAACCGGCGGCCGCCGAACCGGCGGCCGAGCGCGAACGCCCGCCGCGCCGGCGTGCCCGCCGCGGAGGCGCCGAGCGTGGCGCCAAGAACGCGCCGCGCCGCGCCGCGCCCGACACTTCGCAGCCGACGCCGCCTGCCGATGCGGCGACGCCGCGCGCAAAACCGGCGTCCCCCCGTCCCCACGCCAGCGCCCGCCCCCAACCCAAGCCGCCGGAGCGGGAACGGGAACGGGCGCCGGAACGGGAGCGGGAACGCGCGCCCGAACGGGAACGCGAGCCCTCGCGCCACCCGGTCGGCATGGGCGATCACATGCCGGCGTTTCTCGCCCGCGCCCCCCGCCGCACCTGATTGCTTGACGGCGCGGGCGCCTGACCGGGCGTGACCGGACCGGCGCCTTCCGCTATAAACTCGGGCGTCATGCAGACCATCTTCATCATGGTGAAATGCGACCTTGGCAAGGCCTATGACGTGGCCTCGGCGGCGGTCGAGTCCGTCGAGCAGGTGTCGGAAGTCCATTCCATCTCCGGCCAATACGACCTGCTGATGAAATGTTATCTGCCCGACGGCCGCGACATCGGGCATTTCGTCGTCAACAACCTGCAGATTCTTCCCGGGGTGAAGGACACCTTCACCCTCATCGCCTTCAAGGCTTTCAGCTAGCCATCGGCGCTATTTTCCCTGCCCGGCGTCGGGGAACTGATTCGAGGCGGGGGTGGTCATCCCTTGGCCGCTCAGAATCGAGGGCGCCATTTCCGGCCGCAACTCCTGGTTGGCGGCCAGCTTCCCGCGAATTTCGCCCAGCGTCTTTTCGAGGGCGACGAAGCGCTCGGCCGTGTTCGGGTGCGTCACCCCGTGGCCGATGGCCAGCGGATGTTCCACCGCCATGCGCCGCCAGAGCTTAGGAGCGTCATCGACATTGAATCCGGCGCGCACGGCGTAATACATGCCCACATAGTCAGCCTCGGACTCGAACTCCTGGCTGAACGCCCCCGCCCCGGCTTGGGTGCCTATGCGCGAGACATCGACCCGGATCGCCGCCGACAACAAGGCGCCGAGCACGGTGCCGATCATCGCGTTGGTCATCTTCTTGTCGATGTGCCCCATGGTGTTGTGCGCCAGCTCGTGACCCACCACCAGGGCCAGCTCGTTGTCCGACTCGACGAAACGCAACATGCCTGCCGTCATGGTGATTTTCTCGCCGTCGGCAAAAGCGTTGACCGCCGCATCGTCGGTCAGAACGGTCTTGTAGTCGCACATCCGCACCGGAAACAACGTCGCCGTCCCTTCGGCGCCGCCACGCTCCATGACGAGCGTGATCGGAGCCCCGGCGGCGGTCGCCGCTTCGATCTTCTCGCGCAGCACCTTGTAGCCCTCGGTTCCCTTGGGCAGGCGCTCGCCGTCGAAGGCGAGCAGCCGGTCGCCGGCCTTGAGCCCGGCCAGCGCCGCCGCCGAGCCTTGGGGCACGAACAGAAGCTGCTGGGTCGACGTCAGGTTGAACACCGTGCGCCCCGACGTCTTGAATTCCTCGTTGATGTTTTGATCGTTGGTGTAATGGAGGCCGTAGCTGTTGACCACCCGCGCCGCGCAAAACTCGACGTTGGCGGCGAGGATGCGAGTGGCCACCGACTGGATTCGCCCTTGGCGCTGCGTGCGTATCTCCAGCGCCAATTCGCGCTGGCGCTCGGCTTCGGCGGCGGTAACGGCGGCGTCGAGCGGGGGGCGCTGGGTGACCGGCGCGCAGGCGGCAACCGCGGCCGCCAGCGTCAATCCAAGCCACCTCGATGTCGCTTTGCCAAACATTCGGCACCCATGCGCCGAGGCAATCCATCATGGCCCCACGGGAATTAGATCACGCCCGGCCCGTGCTTCCAACAGGTTTCCTGGCCTTTTCCGGTTCCCCGGCCGTGCCGATGCGCGCGATCTCCCCGCGCAGGCCGGCGATCAACTCGGCGCAGTCGGGGAGGTGGCGCTCCTCGGCCCCGAGAATGATCTCGAAGGCGCGCTTTTTCAGGCCAACGATATCGATCGGACTGTT
>CAZIVY010000120.1:0-2393 GCA_964542505.1 uncultured Rhodospirillaceae bacterium | reverse complement strand
GGCCCCGGCGCCTCCGCCGGCAGCGTCACCTTCACCGACCCGAACCCCGGCCAAACGCTGACCTACAGCATCGTCGGCGGCAACACCGGCAATGCCTTCGCCATCAATCCGCAGACCGGGCAAATTACCGTCGCCAGTTCGGCGGCGCTGGACTTCGAGACCAATCCCAACTTCAACCTGACGGTGCAAGCCACCGACAGCGGCGGGCTGAGCACACAGGTGTCCGTTCCGGTGGCGCTTAACGATGTGAACGAAGCGCCGGCGCAATTTGTCGGCCGCTTCCTGCGCGACAGCCCGTTCACCACTTTCAATTCGGACGCAAGCGCGCCGCGCAACCTCAGCAACAACGCTGTCCTCAGAGCGGAAGTCTTCAGCGCCGGTAGCGCACAGCGGTTGCGGGTGAACATCGACGGGCCTACGGGCGGCCCGCACGAGTTTCCGTACGCGACGGCCTCCTCGCCGCTCGGTTCCAACTTCACCGTTCTCGAGGGACAATCAACCACGCTGTTCGGGCGGACTCGTGGCGACGGCTATGTTTCCGCCGACGGGCAATTTCTCGCTTACGTCTTCGCCAACGGTCTTGGCCCGCCTAGCGGGGGCAATCCCAATGGGACGGTCACCGCCGGCCTCTTCGCCGGCGTGCCGACGACGAACTTTCCCACCGATGGCGCCGCCAAGCACAATATGCTGCGCTTCGGCTATGTGAATATACCCGCGGCCCAGGTGGTTCCGATCCCGTTTACCGATCTCGATTGCTTCATCGTCGGTTGCGGCACGATCGGCGCCCATACCGTCGTCTCGCCGCTTTATTCCCGCTATTCGCCGATCCTGACCTTTGCGCAAACGGACGCCAGCGACCAACGATCAGTCCACCTGCAGGCGACGTTGGGGATCATCGGCAGCGGCGCGGCCCAGAAGTCGTTCCTGGTAGGCGAGACGGGCAGTTATCTCGTCGAGGACAACGCCAGCGAAACCGTTGCCTTCATCGGCACCGCGCGGGGCTCCTACCGCGAGAACGCCAACAGCCTTCCCGTTCGCATCGCGTCCACGCTGTCGTCAGCGGAAGTCGGCGCTCCCGACAGCGGGACTGTCAACGCCATTTTCGGGCCGAACGGCGACTACATGGTGCTGACGCCGGAACGATTGTCCAACAACGCGACATCCGACGCACTCATCCGCACGCCGTCGGCGGGGTTCACCCAGCGGCTCGACGATCTGACGCTCGATCCCTACTACCCGGTCGAAGTCGCCGTACGTCTCGGCCCGCCCGCTGTTGCGCCGCGGTCCAACCGTACCTTGTCGGGGTTTTTCGCCGGCCTGGTGGAAACCCGTGAAGCGAATGGGACGTTCACCCACGACCTTTTTGAAGGTACGGCCAGCATTACCACCAGCGCCGACAACAACCGCTTGCGGGCGACTTTCATCGTGCAAGAGGCGGGTAACACGAACCCGCCGACCACGCTCGAGTTTGGCGATGTGGTAGGCCCCAATCGGACGCGTTCGGCATTCATCGACGACAATATTTTCGCCGCCCAGCAGTCTTTTTCGCGCCCGACGGTGACCGAAGGAGGGGCGATCCCCGATGGCGACAGCCGCATTTTCATGGTCACCTCCAACACCGTGCCGCTCACCACCATCGATGGCGTCCAGCCTTGCGCCTGCGACTTCATGAAATGGGGCTGGTGGGGTGGCGAAGTGGTGAATCACAGCGATCCGTTGGGCGACACCCGCAGCCGCGTGCATCTGGCGACCTGGGTGGCGGGCGTCGTGACTACGGGCGATCAACTTAACAATCTGCAGACCCAAGGCGCGACGGCCCACTACGAGGGCCACGCCATCGGCAACGTCCTCAACAACGGGGCGAAATACATCGCCGCCGGGACGTACATCCAGAATTGGAACTTCGGCACCCGCTTGGGCGACGTGGCCATCAACGGTTTCGACCAGAGCCTGAACGGCAATGCGGGCATTAATTTGTCGGGCACGATTGGCGTACCGTCCACCGGCCCCGCGCATTTCACCGGGTCGATTAGCGCCGCCGGATTTGAGGGCAATGTCACTGGCAGCTTTTTCCAAAAAACGACCAGTCCGGTGGATCCAGTCGCCGGTGTGGGCGGTGCCTTCTCGATCAACGGCTCGAATTACAAGGCCGCCGGCACCTTCGCGGCGCAGAAATAGTAGGACCCGGCCCCCCGCCTCAGCCCGCGCCGGCGGCGCGCGGCCCCGGGGCGGTGGCGGCAGCCGCGGAAGCCGCCGCTTGGCGCTCGATGTCCCCGATGCGCTGCAGGTAAAGATCGTAAAGGTCGTCGAGCGGCGGGTAATGCAGCCGGCATTCCTGGGCGAGTTGCCGCGCTTGCGCCCAGTCCTGGGCGGCATAGGCCGCCAGCATGGCG
>CAZIVY010000119.1:0-5976 GCA_964542505.1 uncultured Rhodospirillaceae bacterium | reverse complement strand
GTGGCGATGGCGGGCGCGCGGCGGGCCAGTCCGCGCCGCACCGCCGCCGGAATCTCGCCCGGCGTCGCCACCACCGTGGCCCCGGCGCGCTCCAGCGCCTGGCGCTTGCCGGCGTGAGAGCCGCGCCCGCCGCTGACGATGGCCCCCGCATGGCCCATTTTCGTGTCGGCGGGGGCGGCGGCCCCGGCGATGAAGGCGACCACCGGCTTGCTCATGCGGGCGACGACATCGGCCGCCGCTTCCTCCATGCCGCCGCCGATTTCCCCGATGAGAACCACGGCTTCCGTCCGCGCGTCGCGCTCCAGCTCGTCCAACGCGTCGGCGGTCGTCGTTCCCGGCACCGGATCGCCGCCAAGGCCGATGAACGCCGATTGGCCCAGGCCCTCGCGGGTGAGGTTGAGGCAAACCAGGGCGCCGAGGCTGCCGCTGCGCGAAAGCACCCCCACGCTTCCGGCCGCGAACACGCTGGCGACAAAGGCCGGCATGATGCCGACGAAGCATTCCCCCGGCGTCACCAGCCCGGCGGTGTTGGGTCCGAGAACGCGCGCACCCCGCCGCGCCGCCGCCGCGTGCACCGCCAGCACGTCATGCAGCGGGATATGCTCGGTCAGCACCACCAGCCGCCCGATCCCGGCCTCGATGACCGCCAGCGCCGCCGCCCGCGCCGCCGCCGGGGGCACGAACAGCACCGCGACATCGATGCCTACAGCCGCCTGGGCCGCCGCCGGATCGGCGAACACCGGCACGCCGCAATGAACCGTGCCCGCTTTTTGCGGATGCGCGCCGGCGGCCACGCGCGTGCCATAGGCGATCATGCGCTCGGTCCAGTAGGCGCCCTGCTTGCCGGTCATGCCCACGACCAGCACCTTGTCCGTGCGCCGCACGATCATCGCGCTGCCTCCACCGCCGCGCGCACCGCGTCCTCCATGCGGTCGAAGGGCTCGATGCCAAGGCGCTCGCGCACCAGGGCGATGGCTTCTTCCTCGTTCGTGCCGTGGATGGAAAAGAACACCGGCAGCTTCGGCTTCAGCGCCTGCCAGGCGCGGACCACCCCATCCGCCATGACGTCGGTGCGCGCGAAGGCGCCGCAGAAATTGATCACCAGGGCGCCGAGGCGCGGCTGGGCGAGGACGATGGCCAGCGCCGTTTCGGCCTTGGTATAGGCCTCGCCGCCGATCTCGAGGAAATTGGCCGGGCGGCCGCCGAAATGGCCGATCACGTCCATGGTGGTCATGGTCAGGCCGGCGCCATTGGCCAGCACGCCCACGCGCCCGTCGAGTTCGATGAACCGCAGGCCCGCCGCCGCCGCCCGCTGCTCAAGCTCCGTCAGCGGGTCCGCCGCCGCCGCCCCGGCCAATTCCGGTTGCCGGTAGGCCGCCGCGTCGTCGAGCACGAACTTGCCGTCGAGGGCGCTCAAGCTCCCGTCCGCCAGCACCGCCAGCGGGTTGATCTCGATGACCTCTCCGTCGTGGCGGACGAAGGCGTCATAAAGGCGGACCAGGGTGTCGGCCACGCGTTCGGCCTCCGCCCCAAGGCCCGCGCGGGCGACCAGATCCCGCGCGTCGGCCAGGGCGAAACCCCGTTCCACGTCCACCGGCGCCCGCTTCATCGCCCGTGGGTCGAGGGCCGCCGCTTCCTCGACCTCCATCCCGCCCTGGGTGGAAAAAAGCACGACCGGACAGCGGAGCGCGGCATCCACGGTCACGGCGGCGTAGAGCTCGCGCCGGATATTGGCCTGGGCCTCCACCAAGACCCGCGTGACCCGGTGCCGCCCGATGTTCATGCCGAGTATGGATTTGGCCGCCGCCGCCGCGTCGCGTGGCGTAGCGGCGCGGCGGACGCCGCCGGCCTTGCCCCGCTTGCCGGTGGGCGCCTGCGCCTTGACCATGACCGGCCCCATAAGGGCGGCGGCGGCCTCGGCTTCCTCGGCGCTGGCGCACAACCTGCCGCGCGGCACCGCGATCCCGGCGGGGGCCAGGATCAGGCGCTTGGTGGCGTGTTCCTCCAGATTCATCCTGCCGTCACTTGCCGTAACGCGCCCAGAAGCGGCCGAACAATTCGTCCTCGCGAGGCCGGTCCTCGGGGATCGGCACCGCCAAGTGGGTGATGTTGAGGAAATGCTTGTGGCTCAAATTCTCGCTGATGCTGTTCTTCTGCCAAGAACCGCAGCCCATGCTGAGGGTGAAGTTGAGGCCGCTGTCGAAACCGCCGCCATTGCCGAACGTGTGGGCGAAATTCACCAGCACCCGCGCCACGTCGATGGTTAGCGCCATGCGCCTGGCCCGCTCCATGTCGCGGGTGTGAATGCCGCAACTGTGGCCCCGCCCCTGGACGTCGAGGATTTGCCGCACGCTGTCCATGGCGGCGTCGAAATCCTTGGCGCGGTAGGCGGTGAGCACCAGCGAAAGTTTCTCGTCCGCGAAGGGCCGATCCACGCCAACCGCTTCCTCCTCGACGATGAAAAATTTCGCCCGTTCGGCTGCCGGCCCCAAGCCGAAGGCCCGCGCCAGCACACCGGCGTCACGGGCGATGAGGTCGCGATTGAGCTTGCCGTTCCGCCACAGCGTGCGCTCGATCGCGGCTTTTTCCGCCGCCGTGCAGCGATAGCCTCCGGCCGCGGCCAGGGCGGTCATGGCGCGCTCATAGACGCCGTCGAGAATGACCACCGCGTTTTCCGCCGAGCACGAGGTGGCGTTGTCGAAGGTCTTGGAGGCGCAGATCTTGCGCGCGGCGTCGTCGAGATCGGCGCTGTCGTCGATGATCACCGGCACGTTGCCGGCGCCGACGCCGATGGCGGGCGTGCCGCTGCGGTAGGCGCGGCGCACATTGTCCTGCGAGCCCGTGACCACCACCAGGTCCGCCATTTCCATCAGCGCCTGCGTCATCCCTTTCGACGCCGGTTGCGGCAGCACCTGCACCAAATCCGGCGGCGCGCCAATGCGGCCTAGCTCCGCCCGCATATAAGCGCCCGCTCTTTCGCTTGTGGTCCATCCAGCGGGCGAAGGCGCGATGACAATGGCGTTGCGGCCCTTGATCGCCATCATCGATTTGTTCACCGGCGTCGCCGCCGGGTTGGTGGATGGCGTGACGGCGGCCACGACGCCCATGGGCTTGGCGTAACGGACGATGCCCCGCGCCTTGTCCTCGTCGATGACGCCCACCGACTTCGCCCGCAACAGATCGCGGAGCGTGCCGAAAGTCTTGCGCTGGTTCTTGATGACCTTGTCGGCAACGTTGCCAAGCCCGGTATCGGCCACCGCCATTTCCGCCAGCTCCCGCGCCCGTTCCGGCTTGTAGAGCGCCCAGGCAAGCGCGGTCACCGCCTCGTCGGCGCGTTCCTGGCTGACGTCGGCGAAGTCGCGCTGCGCCGCCCGCGCCCGCGCCACAAGCTCGGCCACGATCCGGCGTTCACCTTCGGCGGCGGTGGTTTCCCTCGCTCGTTCACTCATGCCCTGGCCTTTCGGCGTTCATTGAAATGCCGGAACATCGGATAGACAAGCGCCAGCGCCGACGCCGCCATGATCGATCCCGCCACTGGGCGCGTGAACAGCACCGTCCAGTCGTTGGAAAAGCTGATCATCGTGGTGACAAACGTGTTTTCCGCCAGCGGGCCGAGTATGGACCCCAGCACCATGGGCGCAATGGGGAAACCGAAGCGCTCGAACAGGAACCCGACGATGCCAAAGGCGGCAATGACGTAAAGATCGCCGAGATTGTTGCGGGCGCTGAAGGCGCCGATGAAGCAGAACATGACCACGAAGGCGGAGACGATCGCCTCCGGAAACTCCAGCACCCGCACCAGCAGCTTGATGGCGAAATAGCCGATCAGGCACATGCCGATCACGGCGACGAACAGCGAGGCGAAGATCGCGTACACCATCGGCGTCGAGTTGGCGAACACCTGCGGGCCGGGCTGCACGCCGTGCAACAGGAATGCGCCGAGGATGATGGCGGTGGCGCCGCTGCCGGGAATGCCCATAGTGAGCAACGGTATCATCGCGCCGCCGACCGAGGCGGTTGCCGCCGTCTGCGGCGCCACGATGCCCTCGGCGATGCCGGTGCCAAGCTCGCTTCGCCGCCGTCCGTACTGCCCCTCGGCGCCGTAGGCGACGAAGGACGCGATGGTCGCCCCCGCCCCCGGCACGATGCCTACCAGGATGCCGATGAGGGAACTGCGCGCCAGCGTCGCCTTGATTTTCCACACGTCCGCCCAACGCGGCATTTCGGTGCGCGTGCTTGGTCCCCGGTTCACCGACGCCGCGCCGTAACCCTGGTGCAGGCGCGTGAACACCTCGCCCAGCCCATAGGCGCCCACCATCACCAGCAGGTATTCGAGGCCGTCGGTCAACATCGGCACGCCGAAGGTGAAGCGCTCGACGCCATAGGTGGCGTCGACGCCGACGGTGGCGATCAGCAGGCCGAGGCATAGGCTGATCAGCGCGTTGCCGAGCGAGCCGCCGCCCAGCGACACGACGCTCGATAGACCAAACAGGATGATGGCGAAATACTCGGGCGAGGTGAAGCTGAGCGCGATCCGCGCCACCGGCTCGGACAGCGCCACCAGCACCACGGCGGCGACCAGGCCGCCGAACAAGGCGGCGAACAACGTCCAGCCCAAGGCCAGCGCCGGCGCCCCGCGTTGCGCCATGGTGTAGCCGTCCCACAGCAACGGCACGTCGATGGGTTCGCCCGGAATGCGGAACAGGATGGCGGTGAAGGCGCCGCCATAGGTGCCGGTGACGTACATGGCGGTGAGCAGGATGATCGCCGGCGTCACCTCCATGGCATAGGTGAACGGCAGCGCCAGCACCACGCCCATGACCAGCGTCAGCCCGGGCAGTACCGCCACGATCAGGCCGAGGACCAAGCCGATGATCAGCACCGCCAGATTGAACGGCGCGAACACGGTGGCGAATCCCTGCGCCAGGTGAGCCAGGGTTTCCACGGCTCAGCGAATTCCCAAAACGCCCATCAGCGCCACCGACACGGCGCGGAACGGCCCCGCGCCAAGCGGCAGCGACACATAGACGATCTTCATGAAGATGACGACGAGGACAAGGCTGCCGATGCCGGCGGCCATGAGCGCCACGCACCAGCGCCCATAGCCGCCCAGGACGATGAAAGCGGCGATAAAGGCGAAGGTGCTGAGGAAAAACCCGAACACGTCGACCAGCAGGACATAAGCCAGCGTGGCGGCGACGCCGCCGAGCAAGCGCCAGAGGCTGCCTCGCGCCCGCCCCGCTTCATCGTCCTCTCCCGCCGCCCGCAACAACGCTTGCGCGACACCCACGACCGCATCGGCGCGGCCAAACAGAATGCGTTTCGCGATCTCGTACACGCACACGAGGATCATCAGCCCCAACACGGCGCGCGGCCAGAAATTGGGACCGATGCGCCCGCGCGGCGCCGAGAAACCGATGCGGCTGGTCAGATAGAGAAAGAACGCGGCCACCGCCAGCACCGCCACATAGGGCAGTGCCGAAAGATAGCGGCGGCCGGCGTTCGCGCCGGTCAACACGGAGGCGCCGTGCCGGCCCGCGTTACTGCTTCGGCAATGCGGCGGCGAAATTCCGCATCGCCGCCAGTTCGCCGTCCAGAAACGCCTGCGCGTTCCGCGCCGGGATGAAGCTGTCGCCCAGCGCCAGGCTGTCGTTCAGGAACTTGGTGAACTCGGCGTTCTGGGAAATTTTCTCCACCGCGTCCGCCAGCACCTTGACGCGTTGCGGGTCGGTGCCCGCCTTGACGACGACGGAGCGGAACTGCGGCAGGTAGATTTCCAATCCCGCCTCCTTCGAGCTCGCGATGTCGGCGAACTCCGGCTTCACCCGTTCCGGATTGAAAAGCAGGATCGGCCGCATCTGCTTCGAATCGAGGAAGCTCTTCACGTCGCCCGGCTGCTCGTACAACAGGTCCGCGTGACCGCCGAGGATCGCCGAATAGCGCTCGCCCGGGTTGGCGAACGGAACGCCGGTGAAG
>CAZIVY010000118.1:0-3283 GCA_964542505.1 uncultured Rhodospirillaceae bacterium | reverse complement strand
CAATTCATTCCCCTCCATGCCCATCGGCTTCTGGAACGACCCCGGCGACGTCAAGTACCGCGAGGCCTATTTCGCCCGCTTCCCCAATGTCTGGTGCCACGGCGATTGGGTGGAGGTCACCGCCCATGGCGGCATGATCATCTATGGCCGCTCCGACGCGGTGCTGAACCCCGGCGGGGTCAGGATCGGCACCGCCGAAATCTATCGCCAGGTGGAGCGGCTGCCGGAGGTGGTGGAAAGCCTGGTCATCGGCCAGGACTGGGAAAGCGACGTGCGCATCGTGCTCTTCGTGCGCCTGCGCGACGGGCTTGAACTTGACGGCAAGTTGCAGGCCCGCATCAAGCAGGAGATCCGCGCCCACACCAGCCCGCGCCACGTGCCGGCCAAGATCGTGCAGGTGGCGGACATCCCGCGCACCATCAACAACAAGATCGTGGAGCTGGCGGTGCGCAACGTCGTCCACGGCCGCCCGGTGAAGAACCGGGACGCCCTCGCCAACCCCCAGGCGCTGGAGCTGTTCCGGGATTTGCCCGAACTCAGGACGTGAACGGCGCGGGGCACCCACCGGCGGCGGCGTTTTGGCGGTGCCAGCTTTGGGAGATTGCAAGCCGATGTCCCGGAATCGGGGAATCAAATCAACAGCTTGCATAACTCATTGATTTGAAAGACTATTTTCTTGCCAATTCTTCTATTTTGAGTTATTATTGCACGTAATGAAGGGATTCAAAGTTCGCAAAGCGGCGCAGGTCGCCGCGTATTTTGCCAAGGCTGAGGGCGGCAGCATCAACGTGCTGAAGCTCGTCAAGCTCATTTATTTGGCAGACCGCGCATTCATGCAGAAATACGATTGCCCGATCCTCAACGACAGATTCGTTTCGATGGATCATGGCCCAGTCAATTCGATGACGCTCAATTACCTCAATGGTTGCGAGGATGGCCGCGATAATTGGGATCGCTTTGTAAGCGATCGCGCGGACCATGTGGTTGGGTTAGCGAACCCCGGCATTTCCGACGACGCGTTTGACGAACTAAGCCCCGCGGAAATCGAAACGCTTCACGAGGTTTGGTTGCAGTTTCGCGGAAAATCGGGCTACGAAGTCCGAGACCACACTCATCGGAATTGCCCGGAATGGGAAGACCCAAAGGGCTCTTCGGCCCCTATTCCGTATGAACGAGTCTTCAAATTTCTTGGCAAGAATGATTCCACCGAGTTGGCCAAAAACATCGAAGCTGAAAGATTTGTAGACGGGCTGCTCGCCGCCGAGTAATGCCCTTCATCCCCGCGAAGAAGGCAACGCTCCTGATCCCATCGGGATCGGACAGGAATCCCGACTCGCTCCATTTGCATGTGATGCTGACCAATGCATGCAAGGATAATCAGCATCTACTCGTGTCGTTGGCGACGGCTCGAGACGGTCAATTTTACGACACAGCGTGCGTGATCGAACTCGGCGAACATCCGTTCATTGCCAGGCAAAGTTGTGTTGTATATCGACGATTGCGGACGTCACACAGACTCCATTTGATCAAATGCGTTGATGGAGGCCTTTTCGTAGAAAGGGAGCCTGTATCGGATGATCTCTATGAGCGGATTTGCGCAGGAATTGACGCGTCCCAATTTGCCCCACAAGGAATGAGGGCGTACTGGACGAAGAACAAGTTGCGCTAACCCTGGCGCGCCGCGCCCTGGCGGGCGAGCGTCGCCGGGGTGATGAGGACGCCGAATTCCTTGCACCAGACGACCACGCTTTTCTGCTCCGCGAGCTTGACCCCCGCCGGCACCGGATAGTTCTGGCTGCCGCGGAACGAGCGCAGCCGACCCAGGTCCGTCGCCTTGCTGGCGAGGAAGTCGGTGTTCGAGCGCACCTCGGCGCGGTCGACGACGTAGACGTGAAAACGCGGTCCGGGACCGACCTCGAAGTCGTTCTCGAAATGGACCAGGCGGTCGCCCTCCTTTCTCTCGTAAAGCGTCACCCGGCCCTTGCCCCAATGCACCGGGTCGGACGGGTTGGCGTGGATGAAGTCGCCCCGCGACAGGGCCTTTTGCTCGCCCAGATTGGCGACCACTTCGGCGGCGGGCGGCGGCGGGAACCAATAGGGGAAAATGAAAATGCAGCCGGCGAACCCAATGAGCGCGCCCACCGCGCCCCCGACGACGAATCCGAGAATCAGTTTCTTCATGGAGGTAGCTCCAGCCTAACGATCCAAGGCCCGATCATGGCCGGTTGGCGCCGGGCAAGAAAATGCTTCTTCGCTATGGTCCCGATGATCGCGCCGCATCGCCGCCGCTTTGGCGCAGCAACAGCAGGTTGAGGCCGTTCAGCACCGCGTAAACCTTGGCAAAGCGGGCGGCGAAGGTGGCGCCGTCCCACCCCAGCGCCCGGCGCATGGCGCTTAAGCTATGCGCGCCATCGCACATCGCCGCGATTTGCGCCGCGCCTTCCGGCAAGGGCAGGACCGCCGGCACGCCATCAAAATTCACCTTCGCGCGGCCCGAGGCGCAGAGCTTCACCAGCGTCTCCGTCGCCGTCTCGCGCGGCCCCGGCGCCATCGTCTCGTCGCCGGGCGTGGCCAGCGCGGCAAGCGCGCGCGCCTTGGGCACGGCGTAGAACACATGGGTCTTCATGCTCGACGCCAGCGCCTCGGCCAGCGCCGCCCGCTCGGGCGCCGGCAGGGCGGCGGCGCGGGCCTTCAGTTCCGGGTCGCTCAAGTAATGCGCCGGATCGTAGCGCGCCGGCTCGATGAACCCGGTCACCGCCAGCCCCGCGCCCGCCGCCAGGGCGAAAATCCCGGCCACCGTGAACGGGCGGTCGATGGAATGCAGCAGCAGATCGTAAAGCGCCGCGTCGTCCGTCGTCCGCTGATCGGACACGAACGGGTTGCGGGCGAACCAGTGGTTTTTCGGCAAGTCGGCCAGCAGCCGGCGAGCCAGCGCGATTTTCGCGGCGGGGTCTTGTCCCGCGCCGAGCGCGGCCAATACCCCCTGCACCGCATAGACCCCCGTGCGCCCGTAAGCGCCATAGAGCATCAGGCCCATGCCGCCGTCCGGGCCGAGCTCCGCCGCCAGCGCCGCCAAGCCCGCCGCCGGATCGGGCAGATGGTGCAGCACGCCGCAAGCATCGATGTAGTCGTAGGGACCGGCCGCCAGCGCCGCCGCCTCCAACAGGCTGCCGGTGTGGAAGCGGATGGACGTCAGCCCGCGTTGCCGGGCCCGCGCCTCGGCGATGGCGCGCGACGCCGCCGACAGATCGAGATAGACGATTTCCGCCGGCGTGCCCGCGTC
>CAZIVY010000117.1:0-4688 GCA_964542505.1 uncultured Rhodospirillaceae bacterium | reverse complement strand
CGGCTGCGCGCCTTCCTGGACCAATTCGGTTTCGAGTACGAGTTCCAGTCGTCCACCGATTGGTACACATCGGGGCGCTTCGACGCCACGCTGCTCAAGGTGCTCCAGCACTACGACCAGGTGATGGCGATCATGCTGCCGTCGCTGGGGTCCGAGCGGGCCGCCACCTACAGCCCCTTCCTGCCCGTGTGCGCCAAGACCGGGCGGGTGCTGCAGGCGCCGGTGATCGCCCGCGACGCCGCCGCCGGCACCATCGTCTACCAGGACGGCGACGCCAAAGTCGAAGTGCCGGTCACCGGCGGCCACTGCAAGCTGCAATGGAAAGTGGACTGGGCCATGCGCTGGCTGGCGCTGGGCGTGGATTACGAAATGTCGGGCAAGGACCTGATCGATTCGGTCAAGTTGTCGAGCCAGATATGCAGGGTCCTGGGCGGCCGGGCGCCGGAGGCGTTCACCTACGAACTGTTCCTCGACGAAAACGGCGAGAAGATATCCAAGTCCAAGGGCAACGGTCTCGGCGTCGAGGAGTGGCTGCGCTACGGTCCGCCGGAAAGCCTGTCGCTGTTCATGTTCCAGAAGCCGCGCCAGGCGAAGCGCCTCTACTTCGACGTCATCCCGCGCGCGGTGGACGAATACCTCGCCTTTCTCGACGCCTTCCGGCGGCAACCGGAAGCGGAGCGCCTGGCCAACCCGGCATGGCACATCCATGCCGGCCAGCCGCCGGTGGAAGAGGCGGGGCTAAGCTTCGGCCTGCTGCTCAACCTGGCGGGGGCGTGCCACACGGAGGACGCGCAAGTGCTGTGGGGGTTCATCCGCCGCTACGCGCCGGACGCGGCGGCGGCGTCGCACGCGCTGCTCGACCGCCTGGTGGGCCACGCGCTCAGCTTCTACCGCGACTTCGTCAAGCCGACTCAAGTTTACCGCCCGCCCAACGACGCCGAGCGCGCGGCGCTTTCCGACCTGCTGGCGACGCTGGAGAAATTGGCTCCGGCATCGAGCGCGGAGGACATCCAGACCCAGGTCTATGAAGTGGGCAAGCGCCACGGCTTCGCCAATCTGCGCCAGTGGTTCCAGGCGCTCTATGAAATCCTGCTCGGCCAAAGCCAAGGACCGCGCATGGGTTCCTTCATCGCGCTCTACGGCCTCAAGGAGACGGTGGCGCTGATCCGCCGCGCCCTGGCGGGCGAGGACCTGAAGGCGGGCGCGACGGGCTGAAGCGCCAGCTCATCGACGTCGATGCGGGTGGATCAGCGAGAGCGTCGTGGTGTGCGCGAGCCACGTAACCGGCGTTCGTCCGCGGCAACCTCGGCCAGAAGCCAGTCCCGGAAAGTTACGATTTTGGGGAGCTTGGCCGTCGCTTTCGGGCAAACGATCCAATAGGTCTTTGACAGCGTCATTGCGGCGATGAGTGGCTTCACAAGCCGACCATTCAACAGATCCCAAGACGCAAGCGTCGTGCGCGCCAGTGCGATGCCCTGGCCGTCCACGGCAGCATCAATCACCATGCTTGCCCGGTTCAGGACGGGGCCCTGGGTGATTTCGACGCCGCTGACACCGACCATCTCGAGCCATATAGACCAATCCTTGCGATCATCGAGATGCAGCAGCGAAAATTTCAATACATCACGCGGTTCCTTAATACGTCGACGTCCGATCTGAAGCTTCGGGCTGCAGACAGGGAACAAGTCCTCATGGCAGAGCCTCGTTGCGTCAAGTCCCGACCATCTCCCATCACCGTGCCGAACCGCTAGGTCAACGTCCTCCCGCGCAAAATCAACATGATGCATGGTCGCCGATATGCGCAGGTCGATGTCTGGATGCGCCTCCGAAAAGCGGCCGAGACGGTGTACCAGCCATTTGGCCGCGAAGTCCGGCGAGGTGCTGACGGTCAGAACACCCGAGGTCTGGCGCTGCAGAAGACGCTCCGTCCCAATGGCAATCCGATCGAGCGCATCTCGAACAACGGCAAGGTAGTCGCGGCCAGCCTCCGTGATCGCCAGCCGCTGTCGCTCGCGGTTGAAAAGCTTCAAGCCAAGTTGTGCCTCGAGGGCCTTGACCTGATGGCTCACAGCGCCCTGTGTGACAGACAATTCCTCGGCGGCGCGCGTGAAGCTCTCATGTCGGGCAGCGGCCTCGAAGGCCTTGATCGCATTGAGCGGCGGAAGCCGGCGCAACATGGACGGTCCACGATCATGAGAAATTCTCGGGCAGGTTAGAGAAATCATGCTTTGCGGGCAAGTCGCGCGACGACCTACTGTTCGCCACGCTAGGGTAGCAACCCCGACACAGGAGCTTGGGCCCATGCCACACGATTTCCAGGGAGAGATGACATTCGATAGCACATGCCATCCGACGCGACACCGGCCGATGACTCGCGACACAGCAATGAGCGTTCTCAGGAACCTGGTCGGCGAAATCCACGGATGGAACCAACGGGCCCGACAGCGACAAGCCCTGGCAGAACTCGATGATCGTCTCCTCGAGGATGTAGGCATCTCGCGGCCCGCCGCCGCGATTGAAGCAAACAAGCCGTTTTGGACGTGATCCCCACCAACCGACGCGTTTCCTTACCGACGCGTTTCTTTATCGCCTGCACGGACCCTCGATATGCGATTTCGCCTTGCGCCACTCTTCTGCCGCCCTTGGACCCTCAATGGCATCTCGGCTCGCCTTATCGAGAGCCACTACGAAAACAACTACGGGGCCGCCCTTAACCGCTTGAACGAGGTCACGTTGGAACTCGAGTCGTTCGATTCGTCGGCGACACCCCATCATGTCATTGGCCACCTGAAGCAAGACCAGATCACGGCCCTCAATTCCACTCTCCTCCATGAGCTCTATTTCGCAAGTCTTGGTGGCGACGGGAGAACGCCGCCGGACGTCATTGCTACGGCGATCATCCGCGATTTTGGCTCTGTCGACCGCTGGCGCCACGAGTTTGTGACTCTCGCCAAGACCTTGGTTGATGGTTCTGGATGGGTCTTGCTGACTTACATCCCACGCGACGGCCGCCTGATCAACCATTGCACGTCCGACCGTGATCAGAGCATTGCTGGCGGCATCCCGATCCTTGCCCTCGACATGTACGAGCACGCTTATCATCTCGAGTTCGGGGCCAACGCGTTCGCCTACATTGCCGCTTTCATGCGCAATATCGAGTGGGCAGCCGTGCAAGGTCGGTTCGAGGACGCGATCAAGGTAGAGCCACCGCGGCGGCTTGAGCAGAAACAGTTTGCCGACGTCCCATCCATTTCCGTCGAAGAGGTCAAGGAGATGCTCGCGTCTGGAGCCCCCGTTCAGATCATCGACACACGCCCGAAACATTACAGCGCAAGGTCTCATGACATGATGGCGGGTGCAATTTGGCGCGATCCAGAGCGTGTTGACGAATGGATCGGCAAGCTTTCAAAAACCGAGCCGGTTATCACATTCTGTGTTTATGGTTTCCACATCGGATGCGAAACCGCAGCGATCTTGCGCAAGGCCGGCTTTGACGCGCGATACATGTCCGGAGGGCATTTTGGCTGGAAAGCCATTAACGGGCCGGTCAAGAAGTTTGAATTTTGAAACTTGTAGCTCGGGAGCGTGGTCGTGTTGTCACTCTCGCCAGACAACGCCGAGTCAGCAGGGTGACCTCATGCTACATTATGCGCTTGTGATTCAGAGCGCTAAACCACGCGCGCGGATTCGGCAAACTGGAAATAGAGCTCGCGCGCCAGGCGGTAGATGGGGCCGGGCTGCAAGGGGCGGTCCTCGATGCGGGTGAGCGGCATCACCTTGGCGTAATTGCCAGTGGAGAAGATTTCGTCGGCGGCGCGCACCTCGTTGTAGGTCACGGCGCGTTCCTCCACCGTGACGCCGGCCTGGCGCAGAAGCTGGATCACCCGCTGGCGGGTGATGCCGTTGAGGAAGGTGCCGTTCACCGCGGGCGTGATGGCGACGCCGTCACGCGCCAGAAACAGATTGCTGCCGGTGAACTCGGCGACGTTGCCGCTGGGGTCGAGCAGGATCGCGTTGTCGAAGCCGCGCGCTTCCGCTTCCACAATCGCCCGCGCCGAATTGGGGTAGTGGCAGCTTGCCTTGGCGTCGGTGGGGGCCATGTCGCGCGCCGGGCGGCGAAAGCTGGACAAGGTGGCGCTGAATCCCTTGGGCGCCGGCATGGGCGATTCGTAGACATAGAGCACGAAGCGCGTACTGTCCGCGTCGGGGACGATGAAGCCATCGGTGGCGTAGAACATGGGGCGGACATAAAGCTCGGCGGGCTTAGGAAACTTGGCGATGCCGGTCTTGCACAGTTCCAGGATCGCGGCGGCGTCGAGGGTGGGCTTCAACAGCATGGCGCGCGCGGAGGCGACGACGCGGGCGCAGTGGCGGTCGAGATCGGGCGCCAGGCCGCCGAAAGAACGCGCGCCGTCGAACACCACCGCCGACAGCCAGAACGCCTGGTCCGCCGGCCCGGTCAATTTGGGCGGCGCCGATGTCCAGGCGCCGCCGCAATAGCACCAGGCGCCCGCGGGCGGCGGGCCGTGCGGCGGCAGATCGGCGGCTACTGGCTCGCCCACAGGATGCGCACCATCCACGCCACCTTGCCGCGTTCGATGACGCGATCGGCGTGTTCGGCGTTGAAGGAGGCGAGCTCGATGCGGTCGGCGGTCTGGCGCGCCAGCTGCTTGGAGAGGATTTCGCCC
>CAZIVY010000116.1:0-6962 GCA_964542505.1 uncultured Rhodospirillaceae bacterium | reverse complement strand
GGCATTCGGACCACGATGTTGATCCAATTTGCACGGTGCCCAGGATTCCCCCTTTGTGGGGATTGATCCGGTTCGATGACGGATAGGGAATGTCGTGGGCAAACGGAGTGCGTGCGTCTAAGCGCTAGAAGTCATTGGGCGAAAACCGCGGACGGGGGAAAGCGGAATGACGCGAAGCCGATCGTGTAAAGGTGCGGCGCTATCTCTGTTCCTGGGCGCCGTTCTGGCATCCGCCCTTGTCGCCGTTTCCCCCCGCCCCGCCGCCGCCGAGCAGCCCAAGGAACAGCGCCTTCAATTTGCCCAGGCCGCGCCCGCGGCGGCGAGTTCAAAGCGCGGGGACTTGGTTCTCAAGGGCGACGCGCAGTGCACCCGCTGCCACGACGAGGCCGAGGCTTATCCGGTCCTCTCCATCGGCCGCACCAAGCACGGAACCAGGGCCGACGAGCGCACGCCCACCTGCACGAGCTGCCACGGCGAAAGCCTGGACCACATGAACAAGCCGGCCAATGTCGAGGTTCGCCCCGCCCCCGACCGCAGCTTCGGCAAGGCGTCCACGACCCCCGCCGAGGTCAAGAGCGGCGCCTGCCTCACCTGCCATGAAGGCGGCGCGCGCATGTTCTGGCACGAAAACACCCATGCCGCCCGCGACGTCAGTTGCGTCTCGTGCCATCAGGTGCACACCGGCCAGGACAAGGTCCGCGCCAAGGCCGAGCAGGCCGAGGTCTGCTTCACCTGCCACAAGGAACAACGCTTGCAGGTCAGCAAACCATCCCGCCACCCGATCCTGGAAGGCCAGGTGAGCTGCTCGGATTGTCACAATCCGCATGGCTCGGCCGGCCCCAAGATGATGGTGCGCGGCACCATCAACGACACCTGCTTCCAGTGCCACGCCGAAAAGCGCGGGCCGTTCGTCTGGAATCACATGCCGGTGACCGAGAATTGCGCCCACTGCCATAACCCGCACGGCACCACCGTCGCCTCGATGCTGAAATGGCGGCCGCCGTTCCTCTGCCAGCAGTGCCATGAGGCCACCAGCCATCGCGGCGCGGTGCCGACATTGACTTTTGGGACGGGCACGGGGGCCATGGCTCTGGGGCGGGCCTGCGTCAACTGCCACACCAACATCCACGGCGGCAACAATCCGACCAACGCCGCCGATGCCCGCACGTTGCGCCGCTGAACGGCAAAAGGGGGAATCGACATGAAAGCGCCGCATCGCTGTTCGTTACCCGCCTTGGGCCTGGCCGCTCTCGCCGCCACGTCCGCCGGCGCCGCCGAGGAGCCGACGCTGGAATCCCTGATCCACCCGCAGAGCCAGGTGGAGATTGGCGTCGGCGTGGTGGGCGACGATGCGCGCCGTTTCGGCATGTACAACGGCATGAGCGACAGCGCGGTCAACCCGATATTCGATGCTTCCATTCTTCACCGCGACGACGCCACCGGCACCTGGTTGCGGTTTTTCGGCAATAGCACCGGCACCGAAGGCGGCCAGGCGCGGTTCGAGCACGAAAAGCAAGGCCAGTGGAATTATTTCATCGAAGGCGGGCGCACGACCTTCGAAAATCCGCGCATCATCAATTCCAGCCTGAACGGACTTGGCACCACGATAAACACCACCGGCGGCGCGCTGCGCGAACTGGATCTTGAAATGCACCGCGACAAGGTCAAGGCCGGCGGCGGCTTCAAGCTCAAGGACGAGTTCAAGGTCGATTTCTCGGCCCGCGTGGAACGCAAGACGGGCCAGCGCCAATGGGGCGCGCAAGGCTTCAACTTCGCCGTCGAGCCGATCGAGTTCACCACCCAAGAATATCAGGGCAGCATAAGTTACACCGGCAAGCAACTGCAGATGCAGATTGGCTACCTCGGTTCGCTTTTCACCAACGATGCCGAAGTGCTCAATGTGGTCAGGTCACCAGCCGCGCCCGAGCCCCAATTGTCGCTGCCACTCGACAACATGATGCACCAGATCTACCTGAACGGCGGCTACAGCTTCACGCCGACGACGCGCGGCACCTTCAATGCATCCTACGGCCGCGCGACCCAGGACGAAACCTTCTTCACGCCGGCCACCTTCCCCGGCAACACCCGCACCGACCTCGGCGGCAAGGTGGACAATACGCTGCTCAATCTCGGGCTGTCATCGCGCCCGCTCAAGGATTTTTCCACCCGCGTCAAGCTGCGCTACGAGGAACGCAACGACAATACGCCGCTGGTGCAGTACGTCGCTTCTGGCGGTTCGCGCAACGGTTTCAACGTTCCCTTCTCCCGCTCCACCACCACCGGCGACGCCGAGGCCGACTATAAGCTGCCGATGAATTTCAAGCTGGTCGGCGGCGTCGCCTACGAGCATTGGGACCGCTCTTCCCCGCCCATCCGTCACGCCAGCTTCCGCAAGGAAACCGACGAATATTCCGCCCGCGTCGAGCTTCGCCGTCCGCTGCTCGAAAGCCTCAGCGGCTCGGTCGGCTACGCCCATTCCGAACGGCACGGCTCGGGCCACCAGGGCACGACGAGCGCCCAAGTCGCCGGCGTCATCGACCCCATTCTTTGGGCCGACCGCAGCCGCGACAAGGCGCGGGTGACGCTCGATTGGGCGCCGAGGAGCGACTTTTCCCTCCAATTCGTCGGCGAAGCCGCCATGGACAATTACACCGACGAACGCTTCCTCGGGCCGCAGGATGGCCATTCTTACTTGGCCTCGCTGGACGCCAGCTACAAGTTGAACGACGAATGGGACCTGGGCGGCTGGGCGGCCTGGAACGAGACCAGCATCGAGCAGCGGACGCGGACTAGCGCGCTCGTTCCGTGGGAAGCGGACCTGAGCCATGTCGGCATCGCCGCCGGCGTTTCGCTGCGGGGCCGAGTGACCGAGAAACTTAAGCTTGGCGGCGACCTGCAATGGTCCGAGGACACCAGCGAGCACGGCATCAGCGCGCTTAGCGCCACTGCCGTGGGGCCGTCGTTGCCGGACATCGTCTACCGGCAATGGCTCCTCACCCTCACCGGCGACTACGCCATCAAGGAAAACTACGGCCTTAAGCTAAAATACGGCTTCATGCACACCGCCGCCGACGACTGGACATGGAAAGGAATGGTGTACGCCGACGGGACTTCGGTGAGGATCCCGGACCGCGAGCAAACCCACTTCGTCGGCCTCTCGGCCTATTTGCGGTGGTAGCGCGGTCAATGCCGGCGCATACTTTTCCCCAACACAATCCTTCATAAGGAGCCAAGCATGCGTGCGTTTTCGTTCCTGGCGGCGGCCGCCGTCGCCGGCATGATCGCGATCCTCCCCGCCCGCGCCGCCGACGACAAAGCGGCGGAAAAATTGCTCAAGGACAACGACTGCGCGAAATGCCACACCCTCGCCCGCGAGAAGGAAGGCCCGCCCTACCGCAAGACCGCGGAGAAATACAAAGGCAAGGCCGATGCCGAGCAGAAGTTGTTTGTCCACCTGACCACTGAGCCGGTGGTCAAGGTCGACGGCAAGGACGAAAAACACAAAAAGATCCAGGCCAGCGGCGACGCCGACGTCAAGAACCTCGTTCAGTGGATTCTGACCCGTTAGATTCGAAATGCCGGCCGCCGAAGGAAAATCGCCATGAGCAAGCTGCTCGACCTATGGCGGCGTTTGTGGCGCCCGTCGGCTCGCTACTCCGTCGGCCTGTTATCGATCGGCGGCGTCATCTTCGGCATCCTGTTCTGGGGCGGGTTCCACTGGGCGATCGAGCTGACGAACACCGAGGCCTTCTGCATTTCCTGCCATGAGATGCGCTCGACGGTCTACGAGGAGTTGAAGGAAACCATCCATTTCAGCAACCGCAGCGGCGTGCGCGCCACCTGCCCGGATTGCCATGTGCCGAAGAACTGGTTCCACAAGATGGAGCGCAAGATCGAGGCCAGCCTTAACGAATTGCCCAAGCATATTCTGGGCACCCTGGACACGAAGGAGAAGTTCGAGGCGCAACGCTACGACCTCGCCTTGCGGGTCTGGACGGCCATGAAGCAGAACGACTCGCTCGAATGCCGCAACTGTCACAGCGCGGAATCCATGGCCCAGAAAAAGCAGACGGAAAAGGCCTGGGAGCGCCATGAGCGCGGCCGCCGGGACGCCATGACCTGCATCGACTGTCACTTCGCCATCGCCCACAAGGAACCCGAGGGCGAAAAGGGGCCGCGCGACATCGTCGTCAAGAAGAAATGATTCGGCGCCGCGCCGCGCCCTAATTCGCCTGTTCGAGCAGACGCCGGGCGATGACCTGCGCCTGGATTTCTGCCGCGCCCTCGAAGATGTTGAGGATGCGCGCGTCGCAGAGCACGCGGCTGACCGGGTATTCCTCGGCGTAGCCGTTGCCGCCGTGGATTTGCACCGCGTTGTCGGCCGCCGCCCAGGCGGCGCGGGCGGCGAGCAGTTTCGCCATGCCGGCCTCGAGGTCGCAGCGTTTTCCTTCGTCCTTGGCCCGCGCCGCGTGGTAGCTCAACTGCCGCGCCAGCATGATTTCCGCCGCCATCCAGGCGATCTTGCCGTGCACGCGGGGGAAGGAAAAAATCGGCTTGCCGAACTGGGTGCGCTCGAGCGCGTAGCCCAACGCCAGGTCGAGCGCCGATTGCGCCACGCCCAGCGCCCGCGCCGCGGTCTGGATGCGCGCCGATTCGAAGGTCGCCATGAGCTGCTTGAAGCCCTGGCCCTCGGCGCCGCCGAGCACGGCTCCGGCCGCCACGGCGAAACCGTCGAAGGCGATTTCGTATTCCTTCATGCCGCGATAGCCCAGCACCTTGATCTCGCCGCCGCTCATTCCCGGCGCCGGGAAGGGATCCGCGTCGGTGCCGCGCGGTTTCTCGGCCAGGAACATGGTCAGGCCGCGATGGTCGCGGGAATTGGCGTCGGTGCGCGCCAGCAGCGTCATCAGGTCGCTGCGCGCCGCGTGGGTGATCCAGGTCTTGTTGCCGGTGACGCGGTAGGCATCGCCGTCCCTGACCGCCCGCGTCCGCAACGAGCCCAGATCGGAACCGCTGCCCGGTTCGGTAAAGACGGCGGCGGGCAGGACGTCGCCGGCGGCGATCCCCGGCAGCCAGCGGCGGCGCTGTTCCGGCGTTCCATGGCGCAGGATGAGCTCGCCGGCGATTTCCGACCGCGTGCTGAGCGAACCGACGCCGAGCGAGGCGCGGCTCAGTTCTTCCGTCACCACGCACATGGCGGTCTTGCTCATCCCCAGGCCGCCATATTCCTCCGGCGTGGTCAGGCCGAAGACGCCCATGCCCGCCATCTCGGCGACCACCGCCAGCGGAATCAACTCGTCGCGCCGGTGCCAGTCGTGGGCGAAGGGCTTGATCCGGGTTTCGGCGAAGCGGCGGAACTGGTCGCGCACCAAGCCCAGCGTTTCATCGAGGCCCGCGTCGCCGAAAGAGCCGCTGCCATGGGCGTCGGCCAGAAGCCGCGCCAGGCGCCCGCGCGCCGCGTGCGTGTTGCCCTCGGCCATCAACCGCGCCACCGCCGGCGCGCGGAACTCCGCCAGCGCCGCCTGATCGAGCCCCATGTCGGACGGGCGCGCCATTTCGCCTTGGCTCAACGGAATGCCGCCCGCGATCTGGTTCAGATATTCGCCGAACGCGATTTGCAGGATGAGCCGCTCCACCTCGCCGAAGCGGCCTTGCCCTTCAATCGCGCTCGCCCAGCGCGCGCCCTGGCGGAGCGCCTCGATATAGGTGGCAAGCCACGCCAGGCCATGGGCGGCGAATTGCTCTCTCTCCAGCGCCGCCCCGTCGATGGCGCCGCCGGCGCCCCGTATTTGGCCGCCGACCGCCGCCGTCGCGCGTTGCAAGAGTTTTTCGCTGGCGCCGAGCGCGGCCGCGCACGCGGCCAGCAGGTCGCGGCTGGAAAGCCCCGGCGCCCCGGATTTCGTCCTTAACTCGGCTCCCACGTCGGGACCTCAGCCGTTGCCGGCTTCGATGGCGTCTTCGATGGTGCGCAGACCCGGGTAGCGGGCGCTGACCAGCACCGCCATGTTGCCCGGCTTGTGCTGGTTCTTCCACATCTTGGTGTGGGCGCGCGGAATGTCGCTCCAGCTAAACACCTCGGACATGCACGGATCGATGCGCCGCTCGACCACCAGCTGGTTGGCTTGGCTGGCCTGCATCAGGTTGGCGAAGTGACTGCCCTGGATGCGTTTCTGGCGCATCCACACGAAGCGCGCGTCCATGGTCAGGTTGTAGCCCGTGGTGCCGGCGCAAAACACCACCATCCCGCCGCGCTTGACCACGAAGCAGGACACCGGAAAGGTCTGCTCGCCCGGATGCTCGAAGACGAAATCGACGTCGTTGCCCTTGCCGGTGATCGCCCATATGGCCTTGCCGAATTCGCGGCAGCGCTTCATGTAATCGGCATATCCCTTGGTGTCGTTGACCGGCGGCAGCGGCCCCCAGCAGTCGAACTTGTTGCGGTTGATGACGCCCTTGGCCCCCAGCGACATGACGAATTCGGTCTTCGAATCGTCGGAGACGATGCCGATGGGGTTGGCCCCGGCGGTGGCGATCAACTGCACGGCCATGGAACCCAAGCCCCCCGCCGCGCCCCACACCAAGACGTTTTGGCCGGGGCGCAGGATGTGCGGCCGGTGGCCGAACAGCATGCGGTAGGCGGTGGCGAGCGTCAGGATGTAGCAGCCTGCTTCTTCCCAGGTCAGGTGCTTGGGGCGCGGCATCAACTGGCGCGACTGCACGCGGCAGAATTGCGCGAACGAGCCGTCCGGCGTCTCGTAGCCCCAGATGCGCTGGGAGGGCGAAAACATCGGGTCGCCGCCATTGCATTCCTCGTCGTCGCCGTCGTCCTGGTTGCAATGGACGACCACTTCGTCGCCCACTTTCCAGCGCGTCACCCGCCGGCCCACCGCCCAGACCACGCCGGCGGCGTCGGACCCGGCGATATGGAACGGCGCCTTGTGAATGTCGAAGGGCGAGATCGG
>CAZIVY010000115.1:0-2306 GCA_964542505.1 uncultured Rhodospirillaceae bacterium | reverse complement strand
CAGCGGCCTGTTGTCGCGGGTGGAAATCCGCATGGAGGCGCCGCCGGAGGAACAGTTCCCGCTACCGCCCCTGCCGCGTGAAATGCAGGAAGTGCATGTCGATCCGGTCACCGGCGAGAACGAAGCGGCGGCGAATTTTGGACCGCAACCCGCGCGGGCCGGGCGGCGGACGGTGGACTTGGCCGATCCCTCGACCTGGCGGCGCACCCCGCGCAACGCCCTCTGCCCTTGCGGCTCGGGAAAGAAATACAAGCACTGCCACGGGCGGCTGACGTAGCCGGCTGGGCGTTGGACGCGCCGGGACAAACGCGAGGCGAATTCCGGCCGCCGAACGGATGGACGGCATACTGGGTTGTCCGGTAGTTTGACGGGCATGTCCTATCGGGACCGCATCACAATCGAACCTGGTAAGCGCGGCGGACGGCCTTGCATCCGTTCGCTGCGGATCACGGTTTACGATGTGCTCGGATGGTTGGCGTCGGGCATGTCGGAGGGCGACATCTTGCGGGACTATCCCGAGCTCGCGCGAGAAGACATTCGCGCCTGCCTGGAATTCGCCGCCGAGCGCGAGCGCCGCATCGCGGTCGCCGAGACGTGAAGCTGTTTTTCGATCAAAACCTGTCACATCGGTTGATCGAGATTCTTTCTAGCGAAACATGGACAGTATTCAATTTCCTGAAACTTGTATTGCTATATACCGTCCCCTGTTCTTCTAGCCCGGATTATTCATGACGGTGCGGATTTTTGAGTGGCGGATGTAGCGTAGACCGCTGATTGCGAGCATGATTCTGGTGTCAAAGCAGAGTCAAAGCGGCAATCACCGAAGGCCACACCCGCCATGGACGACGATAGCGTTCTTCCCTTCGATCTTCCAGCCGTTTGCCGCAAGAAAGTGAGCGTCGCCTTCGACGGTGGCCGGATGTCGTCGGACGGCGGCGTCCTGCTGCTGCGCGATGTGGAGCGGCGGCTGGGGCTGGCCGCGCGGCTGGCCTGCTGCCTGGTGGACCGGCGCGATCCCTTGCGGATCGATCACGGGATCGGCGAGATGCTGCGGCTGCGCATGTTCCTGATCGCGGCCGGCTACGAGGACGCGGACGACTGCGACAGCCTGCGCCACGATCCGGCGTTCAAGCTGGCGGTGGGGCGGCTGCCGGAGACGGGGGCGGCGCTGTGCTCGCAACCCACCATGTCGCGGCTGGAGAACGCACCCTCGAAGATGGCGATCGCGCGGATGATGGCGGCGCTGGTCGACCAGTTCTGCGCCAGCTGGCGGCGGCCGCCGGCATCGATCACGCTGGACATCGACGACACCCTCGACCGGGTGCATGGGCAGCAACAACTGTCGCTGTTCAACGCCTATTATGACGAGCGCTGCTTCCTGCCCATCCACATCTACGAGGCGGGATCGGGCAAGCCGGTTGCCGTCATCCTGCGGGCGGGCAAGACGCCAGGCGGGGCCGAGGTACGCGCCATCGTCAAGCACGTGACCCGCCGCATCCGCCGCCATTGGCCGGACGTGCGCGTCTGCTGGCGCGGCGATTCCCACTACGCCCGGCCCGAAGCGATGGACTGGTGCGAGGACAACGGCATCGACTATGTCTTCGGTCTGGCCGGCAACGACGTGCTGCACGCCCAGGTGCGCGGGATCGCCGACGAGGTGTGCGTGCGCCGCGCGCTCGGCTTGTCGTCGGGGGCCGGGATGGAAAAGCGCCGGACCTGGAGCGAGGTCCGCTACGCTGCCAAGAGCTGGTTCCGGGAGCGCCGCGTCATCGCCCGGCTCGAAGCCTCGCCGCTCGGCTTCGATGTCCGCTACGTCGTCACCACGCTGGCGGACCCGGCCGAGCGGCTCTATGAGACGATCTATTGCGCCCGCGGCCAGGCGGAGAACCTGATCAAGCTGCACAAGACCCAACTCGCCTCGGACCGGACCTCGTGCCGGAACCCGAACGCCAACCAATTCCGGCTCATCCTGCACACCGCCGCTTACTGGCTGCTGCACACCTTGCGCGCCGCGGCGCCCGCGCGCTCGCCGTGCCGTCGGTTCGAGTTCACCACCTTGCGCCTGCGCCTGATCAAGATCGCCGCGCGGGTGATCGAGGGCGCGGCGCGCATCCGCGTCTGGCTGCCGACCGCTTGTCCTGACGCCGCGCTGTTCCGCCGGCTCGCCGGCCGCTTCGCCGCCGCCGGGCCGTGACCGGCCGGGCGACCGTGCCCACTCGAACCCGTCCCCGCAACCTCCAACCGCCGAACAACCCATCTCCGAGACAGCGTCGCAAGGGCGCCACGGTTCTCCGCGTCGGCGCGCC
>CAZIVY010000114.1:0-2438 GCA_964542505.1 uncultured Rhodospirillaceae bacterium | reverse complement strand
TTCGCCCATGAGCTTGGCGGCCGCCCCGTCACGCGGCTCATCTGCACCCATTTTCATCCCGACCATCTGGGCCAGGCGGGCTGGATCGTCGAGCGCACCGGCGCCGAATTCCTCATGACCGCCGGCGAATGGACCTTCGGGCGCATGCTGTGGCTCGACGCTCCCGCCGAGATGCCGGCGCAGGTGATCGACTTCTACCGCGCCGCCGGATTCGACGCCGCCGCCCTCGACCAGCTTCGCCAACGCGGCTACGGCAATTTCCGCAAAGGCGTGCGCGAGGTGCCGCGCAGCTACCGCCGCATGAGCGATGGCGACGGCGTGACCATCGGCGGCCGCCAATGGTCGGTGCGCGTCGGGCGCGGCCATTCGCCGGAGCATGCCTGCCTCTATTGCGCCGAACTGGGCGTGCTCATTTCCGGCGATCAGATCCTGCCCAAGATCAGCCCCCATATCGGCGTCTATCCGAGCGAGCCCGAGGCCAATCCCTTGCGCCAGTATCTGGCCTCCCTCGACCGCTTTCGCGACCTGCCCGCCGATACGCTGATCCTGCCCTCGCACAAGGAACCGTTCGTCGATGCCGGGCCGCGTTTGGACGCGCTGGCGGACCATCACCGCGAACGCCTCGACCGGCTGGCCGGCGCCCTGGTGGAACCGCGCACGGCGGCCGAGACCATGCCGGTGCTTTTCCGCCGCGTGCTCACCGGCGACAGCGTCTTCCTCGCCATCGCCGAGGCGCTGGCGCACTTGAACCATTTGATCGCCGAGGGGCGCGCTTATCGCGAGCGCGGCGCCGACGGCGTCGATCGCTACCGGCGCGCGGCGTAAGCCGGGCTTGAGGAGGAAAATCGATGAGTGACGATCTGGTCTGCGCCATCGACGGGGCCATTGCCACCTGCACCCTCAACCGTCCGGCGGCGCGCAACGCGCTCTCGGAAGACATGGTCTCCGGCATGAAGACGTTTTTCGCGCGTGTCGAGCGCGACCCGGCGGTGCGCTGCCTGGTGGTTCGCGGCGCCGGCGAGCATTTCCAGTCGGGCGGCGACGTCAAGAGCTTCACCCGCATGTTTCCGCTGCCGCCCGAGGAACGCCGCGCCGCGTTCGAAACCTTTATCCACGAATTGCACCCGGCGGTGGTGATGATGCGCCGCATGAAGAAGCCCGTTCTCGCCAGCGTGCAGGGCGCCTGCGCCGGCTTCGGCATGAGTCTGATGATGGCCTGCGACCTGGCGATCGCCGCCGACAGCGCCTATTTCACCCTTGCCTACATCAATATCGGCACCAGCCCCGACGGCTCCGGCACTTTTTTCCTGCCCCGCCTGGTGGGCATGCGCAAGGCGCTGGAAATCGCCATGTTGGGCGACCGCTTCGACGCGGCTGCCGCGAAGGACCTGGGGCTGGTCAATTTTGTCGTGCCGGCGGCGGAACTGGGGGCGGCCACCGACAAGTTGGCCCGGCGCCTGGCCGCCGGTCCGACGCGCGCGCTGGGCAACACCAAGCGCCTGCTGAACCTGAGCTTCGATCGGTCGCTGGAAGCCCAGTTGCAGGCGGAGGCGGAAAGCTTCGCCGACTGCACCACCACCGCCGACATGCAGGATGGCGTCATGGCTTTCGTGCAGAAGCGCCCGCCGCGCTTCCAGGGCCGCTGAAAGGAGGACCGATGTCAACCCTCGCCGGCAAGACCCTTTTCATCACTGGCGCCAGCCGCGGCATCGGCAAGGCGATCGCGCTGCGCGCCGCCCGCGAGGGCGCCAACATCGTCATCGCCGCCAAGACCGAGAATCCGAACCCGAAGCTCCCTGGCACCATCCACAGCGCGGCGGCGGAAATCGAGCAGGCGGGCGGGAAGGCGTTGCCGCTGGTCGTCGACGTGCGCGAGGAAGCGCAGGTCGAAGCCGCGGTGGCCCAGGCGGCCGCCCGTTTCGGCGGCATCGACATCCTGATCAACAACGCCTCCGCCATAAGCCTGTCCGGCACGTTGGAAACGCCGATGAAACGCTTCGACCTCATGCACCAGGTCAACACCCGCGGCACCTATATGTGCGCGCAGAAGTGCCTGCCTTTTTTGCGCCGCGCCGCCAATCCGCACATCCTGATGCTGTCGCCGCCGCTCAACATCGTCGAGCGCTGGTTCGCGCCCCATCTGGCCTACAGCCTGGCCAAATTCGGCATGAGCCTTTGCGTGCTGGGCCTGGCCGGCGAATTCCGCCGCGACGGCATTGCCGTCAACGCGCTGTGGCCGCGCACCACCATCGACACCGCCGCCGTCGGCATGCTGGGCGGCGACGCCATGCGCCGGCGCTCGCGCAAGCCCGACATCATCGCCGACGCCGCGCACGTCATCCTGACCAAGCCGGCGCGCGAATTCACCGGCCAATTCTGCATCGACGACGAGGTGATGCGCGCGGCCGGCGTGACCGACCTCTCGCGCTACCGCCCGG
>CAZIVY010000113.1:0-5733 GCA_964542505.1 uncultured Rhodospirillaceae bacterium | reverse complement strand
CAGGCCAAGACCGGCATAGACCAGCGCTTCCGAGGTCAGCGGCACCGCCGGCACGAACTTCTCCAGCGTCACGTTGAAGACCGACCCGTCCACGTGATAGCCGACGGCGAACGGGCGCGTCAGGGGGTGGGCGTCGGCGATCGCCGACTGCGCCGCGCGCAGCTCGGTCTCCCGCCCCATCACCAGTTGCAAGCCCGCCGAATCGGCCGGCGCCTTGGCGCGCAGGTCGCGGCCGAGATGAATCACTTCGTCCAGGCGCTGCGCCAAGGCCTGGCGGTATTGGTTGAGGAAGTTGGGCGCTTGCGAAAAAACCGCGGCGCCCAGGGCGGCCAATGTCCCTGTCCACAGGTCGCGCAGCACCGGCTTTTCCCGCGCCGGGTCGATCAGGCGAGTTCGGCGAGCAACGAGAGTTGCGCCGAACGGCCCGCGCCAAGTTCTTCCGCGTCCACGAGCGGGATCGGGTATTCGCCGGTAAAGCAGGCGTCGCAGTATTGCGGCCGCGTCCGATCGCGGCCCGGCAAGCCCATGGCGCGGTAGAGGCCATCGATGCTGACAAAGGCCAGGCTGTCGACCTTGATGAAGCGGCGCATCGCCTCGACGTCGTGGTTCGCGGCCAGCAGCTTCGAGCGTTCCGGCGTGTCGACGCCGTAGAAACAGGAGTGCGTCGTGGGCGGCGAGGCGATGCGCATGTGCACCTCGCGCGCGCCCGCCTCGCGCACCATTTCGACGATCTTGGTCGAGGTGGTTCCGCGCACGATGGAATCGTCCACCAGCACGACGCGCTTGCCGGCGATGTCGGCGCTGTTGGCGTTGTGCTTCAGCCGCACGCCCAAATGGCGGATGTGGTCGCTCGGTTCGATGAAGGTACGGCCCACATAGTGGTTGCGGATGATGCCCAGCTCGAAGGGGATGCCGGCTTCCGCCGCGTAGCCGATGGCCGCCGGCACGCCCGAATCGGGCACCGGGATCACCAGGTCGGCGGTGACCGGGCTTTCGCGCGCCAGCTCGGCGCCGATGCGCTTGCGCCGCTGATAGACGCTGGTGCCGTCGACCTGCGAATCCGGGCGCGCGAAGTAGATGTGCTCGAAGATGCAGAAGCGCGCCGCCACCTGCCGGAAGGGGCGATAGCTGTGCAGCCCGGTGGCGTCGATAAGCACCACTTCGCCCGGTTCGATCTCGCGCACGAAGCTGGCGCCCATGATGTCGAGGGCGCAGGTCTCGGACGCCAGAATCGACGCGTCCTTCAACTTGCCCAACACCAGTGGCCGCACGCCGAACGGATCGCGCACGCCGATCAGGCCGGCGCCACTGAGCGCCACCAGCGAATAGGCGCCCTGCACCTGCATCAACGCATCGACCAGGCGGTTGATGACGCCGTTTTCGCGGCTGATGGCGATGAGGTGGATGATCACCTCGGTATCGCTGGTGGATTGAAAGATGCAACCCCGGTCCACCAATTGCTGGCGCACCTCGAGCGCGTTGGTCAAATTGCCGTTGTGGGCGATGGCCAGGCCGCCGAAGGCGAGATCCGCGTACAACGGCTGCACGTTCCGCATGATGGTTTCGCCGGCGGTGGAATAGCGCACATGGCCCACCGCCGCCACGCCCTTGAGGTCGGCGATGACCGCGGCCGATGAAAAGGCGGCGCCCACATGGCCCAGCGCCCGATGGACGTGAAAGCGCGCGCCGTCATAGCTGACGATGCCCGCCGCTTCCTGCCCGCGATGCTGCAGCGCGTGCAACCCCAGGGCCGTGTGCGCCGCCGCGTCGGAGGAGCGGAAAATGCCATAGAGGCCGCATTCCTCGCGCAGCTTGTCGTCGTCGAACGGTTGGGGCGGCATCGGTGGGCGAAGGGGCATGGACTCTCCTCGGGGCCATCCGCGCGCGAGCACGCTCAGGGCTGCTGCTGGCCGCGCAACAGGTTTTCGAGCGCACGTCGATCATCGGTCTTATACCCGGTTTCGCCCCCACTGTCAGGCGAAGCCGGGGCGGGCGCCGGCGCCGGTATGGGGGCCAAGCCGGGTGAAACCGGCGCTGCCGGGGCGGGGGCCGGCGCCAGTGGCGGCAGGGTGATGGACGGGGCAGTGGGTAGCGCGGCGGGCGGGGCGCTGGGCGCGGTCGGTGGTGCCGGCTCGGCGGCCGGGGCTGGCACCAATGGCGGTTGCAAGGGCCTGACCGGAGCGGGCCGTTCATTGATGCGGAATCCGGTTGGCCGCGTTTCGGGCGGCATCACCTTCAACAGCGCCACGGCGCCCTGTTCCAGAAGGGGCGTTACCTTCGCCTGGCGCAGCCAGAGCGGCTGGTCGTTTGGCGGCAAGACAAGGGCCAGCAGCAGGTAGGCCAGGCACACGACCACCGCCCCGCGCCCGATGCCGAACAAGAACCCGAGCGAGCGGTCGAGCGCGCTGACGCGGCTCTGGCGCACGCGGACCGTGACGGCGTAGCTCAGCAGCGAAAACAGCACCAGGGTAAAGACGAAGATGGCGGTTCCGGTGGCCAGGTCGGCGAGGATGCTGGATCGGATATGGGTGCGCCCGAAGGGCTGCATATAGGGGAATAGCTGCAGTGTCGCCACCACCGCGCCGACCCAGCCGACAATCGCCAGCGCTTCGCGGACAATTCCGCGAGCAAAGGCGAAAAACGCCGAAATCACGACCACGGCGCCAACGCCGAGATCGATCAGGGAGGGCGTCATGGCGCGGCGCGGGTTCGCTAGTCGGCGGCCGTGCGCGCGCCCTGGGCGGCGCCGGGAAAATAGTCGAGGAGATCGGCAAGGAGCGAAATCTCGATCAATTCGAGCTCGTTGCCGGGAGCGTTCAGGCCGCGTGGAACCACCGCCCGCCGGAAGCCGAGCTTGGCCGCTTCCTTCAGGCGCAATTCCGCGTGCGCCACCGGGCGCACCTCTCCGGCGAGGCTGATTTCGCCGAAGAACAGCGTGCTTGGCGGCGCCGGCCGATCGGCGAGCGAGGAGACAAGCGCCGCCGCCGCCGCCAAATCGGCGGCCGGCTCCACGACGCGCATGCCGCCAGCGACATTTAGATAGACGTCGCGTCCGGCGAAGCCGACGCCGCAACGCGCTTCGAGCACCGCCAGGATCATCGCCAGCCGCGCGCCGTCCCAGCCGACCACGGCGCGGCGCGGCGTGGCCAGCGGCGATGGCGCCACCAGGCCCTGAATCTCCACCAGCAGCGGACGGGTTCCCTCCATGCCGGCGAAGACGGCGGCGCCGCTCACCTCGCGGTCGCGCTGCCCGAGAAAGAGCGCCGAGGGATTGGCGACCTCGACCAGCCCGCGATCGGTCATGGAAAAAACGCCGATCTCGTCGGTGGCGCCGAAGCGGTTCTTCACCGCCCGCAGGATGCGGAAGGGATGGCCGCGCTCGCCCTCGAAATAGAGGACGGTATCGACCATGTGCTCCACCACCCGCGGACCGGCGATCTGGCCCTCCTTGGTGACGTGGCCGACGAGCAGCACGCAGGCCCCGCTGCTCTTGGCGTGGCGCACCAGTTCCTGCACCGAAGCGCGCACCTGGGCGACCGTGCCCGGCGCCGAATCGAGATTGTCGACGTACAGCGTTTGAATCGAGTCGATGACCGCCACCGGGGCCGGGCCGGTGTGGGGCAGGGTGGCCAGGATGTCGCGCATGTCGGTCGCCGCCGTCAGCTTGACCGGCGCGTCCTGCAGCCCCAGCCGCCGGGCGCGGAGCCCGATCTGCGCCGTCGCTTCCTCGCCCGACACGTAGACGCAGGGCACGCCCCGCACGGCCATGGACGCCATGGCCTGCAACAGCAACGTCGACTTGCCGATGCCGGGATCGCCGCCGATGAGCACCGCGCTGCCTGGAACCAAGCCGCCGCCAAGGACGCGGTCGAGCTCCGCGATCCCCGTCACCCGCCGGCCCACCGCGTCGCCGGCGTCGTTCAGGCGCGCGAAGTGAAGCTTGTGGCCTTTTCCCGGGCGCAAGGCCCCCGGCGACGCCACGCGCGAGGCTTCCTCGACGATGCTGTTCCACGCCGAACAACCGGCGCACTTTCCCTGCCAGCGGCTATGCACCGTCCCGCACGCTTGGCAAACGAAACGCTCTTGAGCTTTGGCCATGGTCCGCCGGGTCTGTTAGGGCCGCAGCAGCTCCATCTTAATCGGACCTTCGGCTCGGCCGTGAATAAATTGGTCGACAAAGTCGCTGCCCGACCTGTCGATCGTGGCCGTGGGTCCCGACCAAATGATCTTGCCCTTGAAGATCATGGCGATGCGGTCGGCGATCTTGCGGGCGCTGGCCATGTCGTGGGTGATCGAGAGGGTGCTGGCGCCTAGCTTGCGCACGCAGGCCACGATCAGGTCGTTGATGACGTCGGCCATGATCGGGTCGAGACCCGTGGTCGGTTCGTCGAAGAAAATGATCTCGGGCTCGGCGGCGATGGCGCGCGCCAGCGCAACGCGTTTCTGCATGCCGCCGGAAAGCTCGGCCGGGCCTAGCTCGGCCACATGCGGCCCCAGGCCAACCTGGCCCAGTTTTTCCATCGCGATGGCGCGCGCTTCGTTCGGATTCATGTTGCGGCCTTGGATCAGGCCGAAGGCGATGTTCTGCCAGACCTTCAGGCTGTCGAACAGCGCCGACCCTTGGAACAGCATGCCGAATTTGCGCAGGACCCGCTCGCGGTCGCGTTCCGACATGCCGACGGTTTCCTCGCCGTCGATCTTGATCGATCCCGAGTCGGGCTTAATGATGCCCAGCACGCATTTCAGCATCACCGACTTGCCGGTGCCGGAACCGCCGATCACCACCACCGACTCGCCCTTGCCGACGGTGAGCGACAGGCCGTCCAGCACGACCTTGCCGTTGAATTGCTTGTGCAGGTCGGTGAGCTCGATCTTGGGCGCCGCGGTCATGGCTCGTCCTAGCGGGTAAAGAAGAGCTCGGTGATGAAGTAGTCCAACACGAGGATCAGGATCGACGAGGAAACCACCGCGTCGGTGGTCGCCCGCCCGACGCCCTGGGCTCCGCCCTTGGAGTGGAAGCCGTGATAGCAGCCCATGAGCGCGATGATGAAGCCGAAGACCCCGGCCTTGACCAAGCCCGACACGACGTCGATCGTTTCGAGAAAGTCGAAGGTGTTCTTGATGTACATGCCGGGGTTGAACCCGAGCTTTTGCGTGCCCACGATATAGCCGCCCAGCACGCCGATGATGTCGGCGATCAGCACCAGGAGCGGCATCATGGTGGTGGCGGCGATCAGCCGCGGCGCGACCAGATATTTGAACGGGTTGGTGGACAGCGTCGTCAGCGCGTCGATCTGTTCGGTCACCCGCATGGTGCCGATCTCCGCCGCCATGGCCGAGGCGACGCGCCCGGCGACCATCAGGCCGGCGATGACGGGCCCAAGTTCGCGCGTGATGCCGATGACGACGATCGTGGCCACCGTGCTCTCGGCGTTGAAGCGCGCCGAACCGACGAAGATTTGCAGCGCCAGCACCATGCCGGTGAACAGCGCCGTCAAACCCACCACCGGCAGCGAGTAATAGCCGATCGTGAGCATCTGATGCATGATCAGACGCAAATAGACCGGCGGCGTGACGCAGTTGCGCAGCCCTGTGCCGGTGAAAATCCCCATCCGCCCGGTGATGCGCAGGAATTCGATGAACACCTGCCCGATGATCGCCAGCGGGTTCATGCCGGACGCCCCCCGCCGGTGTAAACGCGGTGGAAACGGCGTCCGAGTCGGGTGAGGATTT
>CAZIVY010000112.1:0-3618 GCA_964542505.1 uncultured Rhodospirillaceae bacterium | reverse complement strand
GACCAGGGCGGCGAGACCGCCGATGGCGGCGCTATAACCCGCCGGGTCATAGCCGCCCGTTGGCGTCGGCGGCCACAAATCGATGACGATGCCGACGCCGTATTGGGCGGCGAAGGCAATGCCGAACACCAGCACGTTCAGTGCCGTGCTGGCGCGTCCGTAGACATGCGCGGGGAAGTGGTTGGAGAGCATGGCATAAGCGAGCGCGGTGCCGTTGCTGACCAGGCCGAACGCCGCCCAAGGCCAATAGCTGGCGGCGCCGATCTGGAGCGCAAGCACGATCAAGACCGCCAGATAGGCGATCACCACGCCCAGATAGACGCGGGCAAGGGCGACGCCACGGCGCACCAGCAGGTCGGCCAGGGCGCCGCCCAAGGGGAATCCCAAGGTCAGGAACGCCGCCAGCACCAGAAGGTGCTGCGCTACCTCGGCGCGGGGCAACAGCGCCACGTCGCGCAGCCACGGCCCTGCCCACAAGCCCTGAAGCGCCATGCCGGACGCCATGCACATCGCGCCGACAGGCGCCAAGCGCCAGAAAAAGGGGTCGCGGAAAATCCGGCCCAAACCATAACCCAGTTGTGCGGGCTGGCTTTCGTCCGCCACCGCCGGCGACGCCGCCGGTTCGGATTCGGGAACGACGAAGAAAATGCCCAGCGCGGCGGCGATGGTGAGAACGCCCAGAAAGGCAAAGACCAGCCGCCAGCCGCCGGCCTGCACCGCCCATTCAACAGGCACCGTGGCGGCCAGCGCGCCCAACCCGCCGAAGCTCATGAAGACGCCGTTCACCAGCGGCAAGCGCTCACGGGGAAACCATAGAACGAAGGCCTTGAACGACGACATAAGGCCGCCGCAGACCCCCAACCCGATCAAGGCGCGCGCGGCGGTCAAGGTAGCGCGGTCGCCGCCCAGGGAAAAAAGGAAGGCGCCGGAGGCGGCGGCCAGCAACAGCGCCGCCTGCACGCGGCGGGGACCGAAACGGTCGAGAAGCACGCCGAGGGGGAGCTGGAACGCGGCGAAGGCGAAGAAGTAGGCGGCGGTGAGCAGGCCAAGGTCGGTGGCGGCCAGTCCCAGTTCCGCGGTCAAATCGGGCGCGATGACGGCGTTGACCGAGCGGAAGAGGTAGGAAAGGAAATAGCCGCCGGCGAACGGCATGAAGACCACGGCAAGCCGGTGGGCCGTCGTCGTCCGCCACGGGTTGGAGTTGGGTTGGCTGGATTCGAGGGTGCTCACGCTGCGGCCAAAACTAGCGGGCCGCCGGTGGGACGTCAAAGAAAGCGTATTAGTTGGAGGTCGTGGGCGGAACCACGGCGCAAACCATGCCGCGGCGCTTCAATTCGCGGCAAGCCAGGCGCGCATCGCCTTCGTCGAAGCCGGTGAGGCGCGCCCGATAGACGGGGCGGCCGCGCTCGGTGCTGGCCAGGATATTGACGTTGCGATCGATGAACAGGTTCGGCGCCAGGGAGGCCGCCGATTCGGCGCGCTTTTCCGCCTTCAACCGGTCGACGAAGGCGCCCACCTGCACCGCCCACAGGCCGCGGCGCGGCACCGCCGCGATCGCCGAGGCGATCAGGCCGGGAATGCCCAGGGTCGTCCCGCCGGCGTTGGCGGTGGCGATATTGGCGCCCTCGCCCGCCGGCATGGCGAAGCCGCGGTTCAGCAATTCGGTCATGCGCTGGTCGCGAATGCGGGGAGACGACGCGCCGAAGACGACGCCGATCAGGCGGCGTCCGTCGCGTTCAGCCGAGGTCACGAGATTGAATCCGGAAGCGCGAATGTAGCCGGTCTTGATCCCGTCGACGCCGTCATAATCCGAAAGCATCTGGTTATGGTTGGTGAAGTTGCGCTGCTTCCAGGTGAATTCCGAGGTGGCGAAAAAACGGTAGTACACCGGATGCTCGCGAACGAGCGCCTGGGCGAGGAGAGCCATGTCGCGCGCCGTCGACCGCTGGCGCCAATTAGGCAAGCCCGTGGCATTGCGAAACACCGTGTCGTTCATTCCGATCCGGCGCGCGCGCGCGGTCATCGCCTCGGCGAACAGAACCTCGCTGGGCGCCAGGGACTCGGCCAAGGTCACGGCGGCGTCGTTGGCGGACTTGGTCACCACCGCCGCAATGGCCTGCTCGACGGTGATCTGGTCGCCCTTGCGCAGGCCGATGGATGAAGGTTTTTGCCCAGCGGCGGCGGCGGTCACTTCGATGGACCGATCAAGCGTCAACTGCCCGCTCTTGAGCCCGTCGAACACCAGGAACAACGTCATCATCTTGGTCAGCGACGCCGGGAAACGCGGGGCATCGGCGTTGTTATCGACCAGAATCTCGCCGGTGTTGGCGTCGATCAGGATGGTGGACGAACGCTCGGCCGCCGCCGGTAGCGGAAGCACCGCAGCCAGGGCAATCGATGCCAGTAACGCCCAAGACACGCGGACAAGCCGCATCACGATCCCCTCGAATCGCCCCGCCGCCCGTCGGTAACCGCCGGCCAGGAAAGGCGAATACGCCATAAACGCCATCGCCGCCCTTGACGGCGGCAAAACATCGTTATTATTACCGAAATTATGAAGAAAAGTCCAGAGAAGCCTATGGTTAATATGGATAAATATCCTATTTTGCGCGTCGATTGCCGGAAGCGAAACGGGCGCCCAGGCGGCGGCGTCAGTAAGCGGGCGCAACGCAACAAATCTCCCTGGGCGGCGCCGATGCCGGGGGCGCGTGCCAGGGGCGCGTCATTTTGGCGCACATGCGGAAAAAACGCCGGCTGAAATCCCGAACGCATTCGTGCCTTAAAAAATATTGTATATATAACGGTATGTTATGATCGTTTTTTAGAATACAGATTATTTTGCTGCACTGCACTAAAATATCTTGACAGGAGGGTCTGAGCCTTTATATTGAAGCGATGTTGCATCGCAGCAATTAGCGGTACAAATACACGCTCCGGTCGCATCGACGACCGGTAGCGTCGATAGAGCAATTCCCCCTGGCTTGGAAAAACACGAAGGATGGATGTCATGAACGGCAGAATCAAGAGCGGCAAGCCCACCGAAGAGACAGTGAAGGCCTACGAGTCGGTCGTCACCGCCGGCAAGGAAAACATGGAGAAGGCCGTGCGCGCAGGCAGCGATGCCGCCGCCCAGGCGATGGCGATGAACAAGCAGAACTTGGAGGCGGCGGCGAAGGGTTTCGACGACGTCAGCAAGCAGAGCCGGCAGGCGCTGGAAGCGGCGATGAACGCCAGCACCGTCACCACGCGCGGTCTCGAGGCGATCAACGCCGAGAACATGGCGTTCGCCAAGACCCAGTTCGACGAGAGCGTTGCCGCCGCCAAGGCGGCTTTCGGCGCGCGCACGCTGCAAGACCTGATCGACCTGCAGACCGGCTTCGCCAAGTCGGCCTTCGACGCCTACATGGCGCAGAGCACGAAGGTCAGCGAAATCGCCACCAAGCTGGCGCAGGAAGTGTTCGAGCCGATCAATACCCAGGTCCAAGCCGCCATGGAACGGGTGGTAAGGCCGCTGTCGCACTGACGCGCAAACGTCAGTCGCGCCGTGGCGGCGTCCCCCGCCGCCGCGGCAAGTAAGCGTACGGCCCGGCACCCCTCCCGCCGGGCCGTTTCGCTTTT
>CAZIVY010000111.1:0-1883 GCA_964542505.1 uncultured Rhodospirillaceae bacterium | reverse complement strand
GCCGCCTCTATCGCGCCCATAAGAGTGGGGGAGCATTTGGACGCGGAGAAGCTGACGGCGACGCTCAACCGCACCGGCTACCGCCGCGTGGGCACGGTGATGGAGCCGGGCGAGTTCGCGGTGCGCGGCGGGCTTATCGATCTTTTCCCCCCGGGCGGGGACGAACCCTACCGGCTCGACCTGTTCGGCGACACGGTGGAGGGATTGCGCCGCTTCGATCCGCTGTCGCAGCGGACCACGGGCCAGGCGCGGGAACTGCTGCTCATGCCGGTGAGCGAGGTGCTGCTGGACGCCGAATCCGTGCAGCGGTTTCGCGCCGGCTACCGCGAGGCCTTTGGCGTGGTCAACGACGACGACCCGCTTTACGAAACCATCAGCGCCGGCAAGATGCACCTGGGCATGGAGCACTGGCTGCCGCTCTTCCACGAGCGGCTGGAGACCCTGTTCGATTACTTGCCGGACGCGCCGGTGATCCTCGACCACGGGGCCGAGGAAGCGGCCGAGGAACGCCTGACGGCCATCGCCGACGCCTACAACGCCCGCAAGCTGGCGCCGCGCGGGGCCGCGGCCATGCAGGCGGCGCCCTACAAGCCGCTGCCGCCGGAGCGGCTTTATCTGGAGCCCGAGGAATGGCGGCGGCTCCTGGCGGCGCGGCCGGGGGGGCAGTTGCGGCCATTCGGGCCGCCGCCGGGGCAGGCGGCGGCCATCGACCTGGGCGGCCGGCCAGGGCGCAATTTCGGCCCCGAGCGCGCTTTGCAGGGCGGCATCGTCTTCGACGCGCTGGGGGCGCATTTCGCCGAGCGGCGCAAGAGTGGCCGGCGGACGATGCTGACCGCCTTCAGCCCCGGCGCGCGCGAGCGCTTGGCGCTGGTGCTGCGCGATCACCGCGTGGGCGATTGCATCGAGGTGGCGACCTTCGAGGACTTCCGCCGCCAGCCGGCCGCCGTCACCGGCCTCGCGGTGCTGGCGCTCGAACAAGGCTTCGACAGCCCGGATCTCGGCGTCGTCAGCGAGCAGGACGTGCTGGGCGAGCGCCTGGCGCGCCCGCGCCGCCAGCGGCGGGCGGAAGACTTCCTGGCCGACGCCGCGCTGCTGAGCGCCGGCGACCTGGTGGTTCATATCGAGCACGGCATCGGCCGCTTCGAGGGCCTGCACACCATCGCCGCCGCCGGCGCCCCGCACGACTGCCTGCTCGTCACCTATGACGGCGGCGACAGGCTGTACGTGCCGGTGGAGAACATCGAGGTGCTGTCGCGCTACGGAACCGACACCGGGTCGGTGGCGCTCGACCGCCTGGGCGGCGCCGGCTGGCAGGGCCGCAAGGCGCGCATGAAGCAGCGCCTCAAGAACATGGCGGAGGAACTGATCCGTGTCGCCGCCCGGCGCAGCGTGCAGCGAGGCGAAACGCTGCAGCCGCCGCCCGGCCTGTTCGAGGAGTTTTGCGCCCGCTTCCCCTATGAGGAGACCGCCGATCAGGAAACCGCCATCGCCGACACCCTGGCCGATTTGGCGGCCGGGCATCCCATGGACCGGCTGATTTGCGGCGACGTGGGATTCGGCAAGACCGAGGTGGCGCTGCGCGCGGCTTTCGTCGTCGCCATGGCCGGCAAGCAAGTGGCGGTGGTCTGCCCGACGACGCTGCTCGCCCGCCAGCATCATGCGAGCTTCAGCCAGCGCTTCCAGGGCCTGCCGCTCCACATCGGCCAGTTGTCGCGGCTGACGGGCGCGGCCGACGCGGCGCTGGTGAAGGAGGGCCTGGCCAAGGGCAGCGTGGACATCGTGATCGGCACCCACGCCATTCTGGGCAAGAACGTCGCCTTCGAGCGGCTGGGCATGGTGGTGGTCGACGAGGAACAGCATTTCGGCGTCCGCCACAAGGAACG
>CAZIVY010000110.1:0-2362 GCA_964542505.1 uncultured Rhodospirillaceae bacterium | reverse complement strand
CTGCCGCCAGATTTCGGGGCCGGTGGTTTCCACATGGCCCTGGCGGTTGGCGACGTTGTCGAACTGGTTGGCCCAGATGGCGCCGTTCGGTTCGCGGGCGTCGATCTCCGCCGCCAGGCGGCCGGAGTAGCGCACGTAATTGTTGGGGTCCTTGTAGGGAACCGCCGGCACCAGGCGCAGATCGGCGCCCACCAGCCGCAGCATGTCTTTCTTTTCCTGGCTCTGGGTATCGGGCATGACGATGACGGTGCGGTAGCCCAAGGCATTGCCCACCAAAGCGAGGCCAATCCCGGTGTTGCCAGCCGTGCCCTCGACGATGACGCCGCCGGGGCGCAACTGGCCGCGGGCGACGGCGTCCTTGACGATGAACAGCGCCGCGCGGTCCTTCACCGAGCCGCCGGGGTTGAGGAACTCGGCCTTGCCCAGTATCTCGCACCCGGTAAGGTCCGACAGCCGCCGCAGGCGAATGAGCGGCGTGTCGCCGATGGCGCCGATGAAGCCGTCGCGAATGTCCATGGCCATCGGTCGATCTATACCGGCGCGGGAGGATGGCTTCAAGATGCCGCGGCGCGAAGGCGCTCGCGATGGCGCCGGAGCCACATGAGCGCGATGATCGGCGGGCTGGAATCGATGCGGCCGGCATCGAGCCAAGCCATGGCGGTGGCGAAATCCACCGCGCTGACGCGAATGTCCTCGTTCTCGTGAAGAAGGCCGTGCACGCCGCTGGCGGCGGCGCTGTCCACGGCGGCGTAATAAAGCCGGATAGTTTCGCTGCTGCAACCGGGGCTGGTAAAGTAGCGCCCGATGGAAACCAGCGGGCCGAGCGGCGCTATCCCCGCTTCCTCGCGGAGCTCGCGCCGCGCCACATCCTCGGGCTGCTCGCCCGCGTCGATGATCCCGGCCACGATCTCGATCAGCCACGGCTGTTCGCCGGCCGCGTAGGCGCCCATGCGGAACTGTTCGATCAACACCACGGCGTCGCGGCGGGGGTCGTAGGGCAGGACGGCGACCGCATGACCGCGCTCGAACACCTCGCGGGTTATCTCGCCGCTCCAGCCGCCGGCAAATAGCCGGTGACGCAGGCGGTAGCGGTCGATGCGAAAGTAGCCGCGAAAAGGCGTCGTCTTCTCGTGCACTTCGACATCGGTGTCGCGGGCAGTGGCCATCGCGCTTTCCCTTCGAGTACCCGCCATCGCTGATCCGCGCCCCGCGCGCCTTGCGCGCTGTTATATATTGGCGGCAATGCCGCCAGGGGCGCGGACCATAGATGAAGGGTACAAACCTATTGAATCTGTACCGCTTTCGCGAGTTCGTGAGTGGCGTGTCGCGACCCGCCAACTCGCGAAAGTCGGTACTAGGCGGCGGGGAGGCGGCGACGATGCCAGCAAAAAGAAAGGGCCACAACGCCGGTTTGCCCGTGTTGCGGCCCCGAGTTGGAAGACCTGAAGTCTTCCGGGGAGGAACGTAGCTTCCAGTTAACACAACACCCCAGTCGAGAAATTGATCCCGATCAAAGGCGAAGAAAATTGCGCGGAGTCAATATTTCTTCAGCCCCGAATTGCGGCGCGAGGTGAGAAACGCGGCGCAACTTACTGGCGCGCTTTATTTTTTGCCATATCACGCAATGCCACTGTAAGCCCATGTTGCCGCCGCATCCGCCACAGGGCTTCGGCGCTGACGGGGTCGGCATGGCGATAGAACGTCATCCATGATCGCACCAAGGCCAGGAAAGCGCGCTTGTCATCGCGGCGCCAAGCTTCGAAGCGCCAGTCGCGGCCGTCGCCAGCCAGGCCGGAGCGGGCACGAAAGGCTTGGGCCCAAACGCGCCGCCGGGCGCCGACCTCGACCAAGAACGGCGCCGTGTCGTACTCCTCGCCCTCGAAGAAGGCCAGGCGTTTGGCGTCGGCGCCGGTCAAGCCGTGGACGAGGGCGCCGCGGACGATCCGCGCCGGGGCGGCGGCCAGCAAGGGGTAGCTTTCGCCGCGCACGCGCCGCAACCGAAATCCCCGGAGCAGCGCCGGCCGGAGCAGCGCCGGCGGCAGCCGCCGCCCGAGCACCAAGCCAAGAACGTCCGCATCGCGCAAGGTGCCGAAAAAGAAATAGCGCATGGGATGGTCATCGCCGATGATCGAGCTAGATTCAAGGGGGAGAGGAGCAGGGCAATCGCTTGAACGGTTCCAACGAGGAGACATTCGCCCCATTGTCAGCATTTCTCTCGTCACCCCCGCGAAAGCGGGGGTCCATGGCGGGGTCAAACGGGTGTGCGACCCGCAAGGCTGTACCGACGGCGCCATGGATGCCCGCCTTCGCGGGCATGACGGTTGTGGTTTTGGGAGGTCATTCCTTCAAGCGATTCCCCCTG
>CAZIVY010000109.1:0-6028 GCA_964542505.1 uncultured Rhodospirillaceae bacterium | reverse complement strand
GACCGCATCGTGGTGATGAACCACGGGGTGATCGAGCAGGTGGGAACGCCCCTCGACATCTACCGCGTCCCCGCCTCGCCCTTCGTCGCCGATTTCGTCGGCACGATGAATTTCCTCGACGGCGTGGTGACGGGTCCCGAGCGCGTGCGCCTCGGTTCGTTGGACATCGTCTGCCCGGCGGCGGCGGGCGTCGAGGCGGGCACGGCGGTGCGGCTCTGCCTGCGGCCGGAGGAAGTGCGCGTGCGCGACATCGACGCCGCCGCCCCCAACCGCCTGACGGTGGAACTGGCGGAGATCGATTTCATGGGCGCCTTCTGCCGCGCCGAACTGCGCCCGCAGGCGGTTCCCGGCGTCACCTTCCTCGCCGATTTTTCGCTCAACCTGATGCGCGATTTCGACCTGGCGGTGGGCCGCCAGATGACCGTGGCGCTGCCGCCCGACCGCTTGCGGGCTTTCGCCGCCAAATGAGGTAGTACCGAGAATCGGAAATGCGCGGCGCACCCCCCACCCCACAAACCGCTTCGCGGTTTGCACCTCCCCACAAGGGGGGAGGGAATTTTAAGTGCAGCCAACCGGTTGCTCCCTCCCCCTCGACGGGGGAGGCGCGAACGCCATGGCGTTCGCAGGGTGGGGGTGACCCGCCCTTTCACGATAGCCGGTACTAGGGGCCGTGGCCGTCCTCGCCGTACCCGCCAAGCGCACGCGCGTCCACATGTCGCGCGACGATGTCATCATGCGCGCCGGCATCGTGGCGCTGGTGGCGTGGCTGTTCCTCACCGTCGCCCTGCCGCTCTGGGCGCTGTTGTCGAAGAGCTTCCAGAATCCGGCCGGCGATTTCATCGGCCTCGCCAACTATGTGCGCTATTTCTCCACCCCGGCTCTGTTCGAGTCGGTGGGCAACAGCCTGTTCGTGGCCCTCGCCGCCACCGCCATCGTGCTGCCGCTGGCCTTCGTTTACGCCTACGCGTTGACGCGCTCGTGCATGAAGGCCAAGGGCCTGTTCCAGGCCCTGGCGCTGATTCCGATCCTGGCGCCGTCATTGTTGCCGGCGATATCGCTGATCTATCTGTTCGGCAACCAGGGCTTTTTAAAGGAATGGCTGTTCGGCGCCTCCATCTATGGCCCGCTGGGCATAATTATCGCCCAGGTCTTCTATTGCTTCCCCCCGGCGCTGATGATCATGGTCACCGCGCTCAGCCTCGCCGACGCCAGGCTCTACGAGGCGGCCGACGCGCTCGGCGCCTCCAAGCTCCGCATCTTTTTCACCGTCACCCTGCCCGGCGCCAAATACGGCATCTCCAGCGCCGGCTTCGTCGTCTTCACCCTGGTGGTGACCGATTTCGGCATCCCCAAGGTGATCGGCGGCCGCCTCAACGTGCTCGCCACCGACGTTTACAAGCAGGTGGTGGGCCAGCAGAATTTCGAGATGGGCGCGGTGGTGGGCATGGTGCTGCTGGCGCCGGCGGTGCTCGCCTTTTTCGCCGACCGCGTCGCCCAGCGCCGGCAGGTGGCGCTCATGTCGGCGCGCGCCGTGCCGCTGCAGCCCAAGCCGAAGCTCGCCCGCGACACGGGGCTGCTGGCCTATTGCGCGGTTATCGGCGGGTTGATTTTCGCCGTGCTGGCGGTGGCGGTGTGGGCGTCCTTCATCCGCTTCTGGCCCTACAATATGAGCCTGACGCTGGAGAAATACGCCTTCCGCAATTTCGACTCGAGCGGCTGGGAGCCTTATTGGAACTCGCTGATCATGGCCTCCCTCTCCGCCGCGATCGGCACCGTGGTGGTCTTCGCCGGCGCCTATTTGATCGAAAAGAGCCGCGGCTTCGACGCCATGCGCGGGCTGGCGCAGTTCTTCGCCATCCTGCCCCTGGCGGTGCCGGGCCTGGTGCTGGGACTGGGCTATATTTTCTTCTTCAACGCGCCGGGCAACCCGCTCAACTTTCTCTATGCCACCATGTCGATCCTGGTCGTCAACTCCGTCGCCCATTTCTACACCGTGGGTCATTTGACGGCGGCGACGGCGCTGAAGCAACTGGACGCCGAGTTCGAGTCGGTCTCCGCGTCGCTGAAGGTTCCCTTCTACGTCACGCTGTGGCGGGTGACCGTGCCCATCTGCCTGCCCGCCACCCTCGACATCGCCATCTATCTGTTCGTCAACGCCATGACCACGGTTTCGGCGGTGATCTTCCTCTATTCCACCGACACCAAGCTCGCTTCCGTCGCCGTCATCAACATGGACGAGTCGGGCTTTACCGCCTCCGCCGCCGCCATGGCGACCATGATCGTCATCACCTCCGGCGCGGTGAAGCTGTTGCATGTGGGCCTGGTGCGCGTCCTTGAGCACCACACCCAGGCGTGGCGCCGGCGATGAGCCAGCGCCACGGTGACAAGCGCGCCGGCAATATTCTTTTCGTCACCCTCGACCAGTGGCGTGGCGATTGCCTGGGCGCCTTGGGCCACCCCTGCCTGAAGACCCCGCATCTGGACCGGCTGGCGCGCGACGGCGTGGCCTTTGCCCGCCACTACACCCAGGCCAGCCCCTGCGGCCCGGCGCGCGCCTCGCTGCTCACCGGACTTTACCTTCACAATCACCGCGGCTTGCGCAACGGCACGCCCCTCGATGATCGCCACGCCAACATCGCCCGCGAGGCGCGCCGCGCCGGCTACGACCCCATGCTGTTCGGCTATACGGACGTGGCCGTCGACCCGCGCGGGCGCGAACCGGGCGACCCGGCGCTAGCGACTTATGAAGGCGTGCTGCCGGGATTTTCCGTCGGCCAGTTGCTGCTTGAGGACAACGCCGCCTGGCTCGCCGACTTGAAGGCCAAGGGCTACGCCGTGCCCGACGTCCCGAAGGACATCTGGTTGCCCCGCTTTGGCCCCCGTCGGGAAGCGCGGGTCTCGAACCTGCCGCCCATCTACAAGGCCGAGCATAGCGAAACCGCGTTCCTGACCGACGCCGTGCGGCGCTATCTGGCGCAAGCCGAGGACGGTTGGTTCGTGCATCTGGCCTATCAGCGTCCCCATCCGCCCTTCATCGCGCCCGAGCCTTACAACACCATGTACGATCCCGCTTCGGCGCCGCCGCCGGTGCGCGCGCCCGACCGCGCGGATGAACGTCACCAGCATCCTTGGCTTACCGCTTATATCGACCGCCTCTACCGGGGGAACGCGCCGGTGCAGGAGCCGCTTCCCCTGGCCGGCCTCGACGACGCCGGCCTGCGCCAGTTGCGCGCCACCTATTACGGCATGATCTCGCAGGTGGACGACCAGATCGGCCGCTTGCTGGACGATTTAGCCGCGAGCGGCGCGCTGGAGCGTACGCTCATCGTCGTCACCGCCGATCACGGCGAGCAATTGGGCGATCACTGGCTGTGGGGCAAGGACGGCTATTTCGACCAGAGTTTCCACATTCCGCTGATCGTGCGCGATCCCCGCGCGCCGCGCGCCGGCCGCGGCCGCGTGGCGGGCGAATTCACCGAGGCGGTGGACGTCATGCCCACCATTCTCGAATGGCTCGGCCTCGTCGTCCCGCCGGCTTGCGACGGGCGCTCCCTCATGCCTTTCCTGGCCGGCGAATCGCCCGCCAATTGGCGAACCGCCGCGCATTGGGAATATGATTTCCGCGACGTGCGCGATCCGGCGTTCGAGCAGGCGCTTGGCCTCGATCTTGAGGATTGCCGGCTGACGGTGCGCCGCGACGCCACCAGCAAATATGTGCATTTCGCCGCTCTGCCGCCGCTTTATTTCGACCTCGAAACCGACCCGCATGAATTGGCCGACCGCGCCAATGCCCCCGGCTACCGCCCGCGTGTGCTGGCCGCCGCGCAAGCCATGCTGTCCTGGCGCATGAAATCGGAGGACCGCGCGCTCTCCCACCTCCATCTCGGTCCCGGCGGCGTCGCCAGCCGCCGAAATGGGGACCGGGCGCCGCGGCCGGCGCTCTCGCTTAGCGCATAAGCATCGGTCCCGTGGTTCCGCCCCGCTCCACAGCCCCGCCCCGCCCGGCTGAAAGCGACACCAATGCCGGCGCCGCGCGCGCCGGCTGGCAGCGGCGGAATATCGACCCCGCCACCCGCGAGCTGTTGGCCGCGGACGAGCGGCATTTTCTGCGCCAGTCGGTTTCCACGCCCTGTCTGTCCGCCATCCGCAAGGCTGAGGGCATCTGGATCGAGGACACCGCCGGCCGCCGCTACATGGATTTCCACGGCAACAACGTCCACCACATCGGCTACGGCCATCCGCGCCTGAAGGAGGCCATTCGCCGGCAGATGGACGAACTGCCCTTCGCCCCCCGCCGCTTCACCTGCGAGCCGGCGGTGGCGCTGGCGGCGAAACTTGGCGCCATGGCGCCGGGTGGCTTGAGCAAGGTGCTGTTCACCACCGGCGGCTCGGACGCCATTGACGTGGCGTTGAAGGTGGCGCGCGCCGCCACCGGCCGCTTCAAGACCGTGTCCTTCTGGGACAGTTTTCACGGCGCGGGCTTTGGCGGCAGTTCCGTCGGCGGCGAATCTCTCTTCCGCTCCGGCCCCATCGGGCCGCTGCTGCCGGGCACCGAGCATGTGGCGCCCTTTGCCTGCTACCGTTGCCCTTATGGCTATCCCGAACGCGACGGACAGCCGGATCTGGCTGTCTGCCGCATGGCCTGCGCGAGCTACCTTCGCTACGTGCTGGAACGCGAGGGCGACGTTGCCGCGGTGATTGCCGAGCCGGCGCGCGCCGTGCCCTATCTGCCGCCGCCGGGTTACTGGCGCGAGGTGCGCGCCGCCTGCGACGCCCACGGGGCGCTGCTGATCTTCGACGAAATTCCCACCGGGCTCGGCAAGACCGGGCGCATGTTCGCCTGCGAGCATGACGGCGTCGCGCCCGATATCCTGGTCCTGGGCAAGGCGCTGGGCGGCGGCATCCTGCCCATCGCCGCCATGCTTTGCCGTCCGGAGCTGGACGTCGCCGGCGACTGGGCCATCGGGCACTACACCCACGAAAAGAACCCCGTCACCTGCCGGGCGGCGCTCACCACCATCGAGATCATCGAGGACGAACGCCTGGTGGAAAACGCCGCCCGCGTCGGCGCCCTGGCGCTGGAGCGCCTGCAAACCATGCGCCGGCGCCACGGCCTGATCGGCGATGTGCGCGGGCGCGGGCTGCTCATCGGCATCGAATTGGTGCTGGACCGCGCCAGCAAGGAACCGGCGTCGGCGGCGGCGGAGGCGGTCATGTACGCGGCGCTGGACCAGGGCCTGAGCTTCAAGACCAGCATGGGCAATGTGCTGACCCTGACCCCCCCGCTCACCGTCAGCGAAAGCGAGATGACCGCCGCCCTCGACATCATCGAATCGTGCATCGGGGCGTTGCCAGCGACCCCCTGATGAAGGCATTTGTTAAGGAATAACGGTAAAATGAAGGCCCCGCGGCGGAGGAAACCCGTGCCGACGAAAACCCTGTTGGGCCATCGCTTCGATCCCGCCATCCTGCGCGAATACGACATTCGCGGGTTGGTGGGCCAAAACCTCAACCCCGCCGACGCCGCGGCCCTGGGCCGCGCCTTCGGCACCACTCTGGCCCGCCGTGGCGGCCACAGCGTGGCCGTGGGCTACGACGTCCGCGCCAGTTCCCCCGAATTCGCCGCCATCCTGCGCGAAAATTTGCGCGCCACCGGATGCGACGTGGTGGATGTGGGCATGGGCCCGACCCCCATGGTCTATTTCGCCGTCCGCCATTTGAGCGCCGACGGCGGCATCATGGTCACCGGCTCGCACAACCCGGCGGACTATAACGGCTTCAAGATGGTGCTGGGCAAGTCCACCATTCACGGGGCCGAGATTCGCGCCTTGGCCGAGATCGCCCGGGCGGGAAAATTCGCCCAGGGGCGCGGCGCCTCGCGCCAGGCGCCGGTCCTCGACGACTATGTCGGCCGCCTGATGCAGGGCATACGCCCCGCGCGCTATCTGCGTATCGGCTGGGATCCCGGCAACGGCGCCGCCAGCGACGCGCTGGCCAAACTGGTCGAGCTTTTCCCCGCCGAGCATCA
>CAZIVY010000108.1:0-1753 GCA_964542505.1 uncultured Rhodospirillaceae bacterium | reverse complement strand
CCGCCCGGTGCAGCGCCCTGGCGTGCAGGTCGGCGCTGACGATCTTGTCGCCGGGGCTGACGAGGATGGCGATCGGCATTTTGAGTTCGCCGTAACGCGGCGATTGCGCGCGCAAGAAATCCTTGAGCTGGCGGATGTCCTCGGCATTGGCTTGGAAGGCCGCCGGGCGCAGGCCAAGCGGCAGCGGCGCATGCCAGAAGCGGTTGGGCACGCGCTCGGGCGAGAAGGCGCGGCGCGAATTCGACGGCATGGTCAGGTTGGCCAGCGGCGCCACCAGCGTATGGGCGAAGAGCTTGCCGAGCACCGGCCAACCGGCGACCGAATACCCGGCCGAAACCGGGCCCGGCCATTCGTGGCTCACCGGATTGAGCAGCACCAGGCCGGCGACCTCGTCGGGCCGCGCCAGCGCCGCCGCCAGCGCCACCGCGCCGCCATAGGAAAATCCCACCAGAATGGGCCGCCTCGCCCCGATGGCCTGCAAGGCGCCCATCAACAGCCGCGCCTGTACGTCGGGCGTCGCGGTCGCCGGGCGCTCGCTGTAGCCGTGGCCGGGGCGGTCGATGGCGATGGCGCGGTAGCGCCCCTTCGCTCCGGCAAATAGCGTCGAGGTGAAGTCCTGCGCCGCGCCGAAGGCGCCGTGAACAAACACCACCGGCGGCCCGCTGCCTTCCTCGACCACATGCAGCTTCAAGCCCTCGACGTCCACCCGCCGGCCCAGCGCCGGAAAGTCGCGCTCCGCCCAGTCGGACAAGGCCGCGGTGACGACGACCAGGCCGCCCAGCATGGCGGCCAACACCGCGCCGCCGAACAACATCGCGTTCCAATCGTCCACGCGCAACCTAGATGCGGGCCGCGATGGCGGCGCCGACCTCGGACGTGCTGGCGCCGCCGCCGAGATCGTGGGTGAGAAACCGTCCCTCGGCCACCACCTGCTCGATCGCCGCGACCACGGCGGCGGCGGCGGCGGCGTGGCCCAGATGCTCGAGCATCATGGCGCCCGACCAGATCTGGCCGATGGGATTGGCCAAGCCGCGGCCCGCGATGTCGGGGGCGGAGCCGTGCACCGGCTCGAACATGGAGGGATGATCTTTTTCCGGGTTGATGTTGCCCGATGGCGCGATGCCGATCGACCCGGCGATGGCCGGCGCCAGATCGGAGAGGATGTCGCCGAACAGATTGGACCCCACCACCACGTCGAACCAATCGGGATGATTGACGAAATGCGCCACCAGGATATCGATGTGGAACCTATCGACGCGCACGCTGGGAAACTCGGTGGCGATGGCGGCCACGCGCTCGTCCCAATAGGGCATGGTGTGGATGATGCCGTTGGACTTGGTGGCCGAGGTGAGGTGCTTTTTGGGCCGCTTCGCGGCCAGGGCGAAGGCCTGGCGCAGCACCCGGTCGACGCCATGGCGGGTGAACATGGATTCCTGCACCGCCACTTCCTGCTCGGTGCCCCGGTACAGCCGGCCGCCGATCTCGGAATATTCCCCCTCGCAGTTCTCGCGCACGATCACCATGTCGATGTCGGCCGGCCCCCGATTCCGCAGCGGCGAGGTCATGCCCGGAAGCAGCTTGATCGGGCGCAAATTGAGGTATTGCTGAAAGGCGCGGCGGATGGGGATGAGCAGCCCCCACAGCGACACGTGATCGGGCACCGCCGGATCGCCCACCGCGCCGAGATAGATGGCGTCGAAGGTCTGGAGCTGGGCCAGGCCGTCGTCGGGCATCATGGCGCCCTGCCGCTTAT
>CAZIVY010000107.1:0-1621 GCA_964542505.1 uncultured Rhodospirillaceae bacterium | reverse complement strand
TGGGCGACAAAATCGTCGCTGGTTATTTCCTGCCGCGCGTTCCAGCCGATTTGCCCGGCGACGAAGACCTGCCGGCCGGCCGCGGCTATGCCGTTGGCGTAGCCCTTGGGCGCCAACCAATCCTTGGGGTGAAGTATCTCGAACCGCGTGTCGCTCATGAATGCCCTTGGTAATGCCTGTGCTGGAACGGATCGGCGTTTCAGGCCGGCGGCTTGAGCCTGAACCGCTGGATCTTGCCGGTTGCCGTCTTGGGCAGCGCGGCGAGAAACAACACCGAACGCGGATACTTGTAGGGCGCGATGGCTGCCTTCACATGATCCTGCAGGCGCTTGATGCACTTGGCGTCGCCGGCCACGCCGGGCTTCAGCACCACATGCGCCTGCACGATTTGCCCGCGCTCGTCGTCGGGCGCGCCGATCACCGCGCATTCGGCCACGTCCGCATGCGCAAGCAGCGCCGCCTCCACTTCCGGCCCCGCGATGTTGTAGCCGGCGGAGACGATCATGTCGTCGGTCCGAGCGGCGAACCGGAAGCGGCCGTCCGCGTCGCGGCTGAACGCGTCGCCGGTCAGGTTCCAGCCCTCGCGCACATAGGATTTCTGCCGCGCGTCGGCGAGATAGCGGCAACCGGTCGGCCCGCGCACCGCCAGCCGGCCGACTTCGCCCACCGGCGCCTCGCGCATGTTGCCGTCAACCACCTTGGCCTCGTAGCCGGTGACCGGACGCCCCGTGGTGGCGGCCCGCGCGTCGCCGACGCGGTTGGTGATGAAGATGTGGAGAAGCTCGGTTGAGCCGATGCCGTCGAGGATCGGCTTGCCGGTTTTCCTCGTCCAGTCCTCGAACACCGGCGCCGGCAGTGCCTCGCCCGCCGACACGGCGAGGCGGAGCGAGGAAAGGTTCGCGCCTTGGTCCATGGCCGCCAGCATGGCGCGGTAGGCGGTCGGCGCGGTGAAGCAAATCGTGGCTTTATACGTCTCGATGATCTGGATCATGTTGGCGGGCGAGGCGTTTTCGAGCAGCGTCGCGGTGGCGCCAAAGCGCAGCGGAAAGATCGCCAGGCCGCCCAGGCCGAAGGTGAACGCCATCGGCGGCGAGCCGACGATTACGTCGTCGGGCGTGACGCCGAGCACCTCCTTGGCGTAGCCGTCGGCGATCGCCAGCAGGTCGCGGTGGAAATGCATGGTGGCCTTCGGCTCGCCGGTGGTGCCGGAAGTAAAGCCCAGCAGCGCCACGTCGTCGCGCCCGGTCTTCACGGCGCCGAACCGTACCGGCTTTTCCAGCGCCACGCGGTCGAGCTCGGCGTCGTGGTTCGAGGTGCCGTCGAAGCACACGACCTGCTTGAGGAAGCGGCTGTCCTTGGCGCAGAGGACGATTTCATCGGCGACGCGGCTGTCGCACAGCGCCAGCGCGATCTCGGCCTTGTCGACGATCTTCGCCAGCTCGCCCGCGCGCAGCATGGGCATGGTGTTGACGACCACCGCGCCGGCCTTGGTGGCGGCCAGCCAGGCGGCGACCAAGGCCGGGTTGTTCCCGGATCGGATCAACACCCGGTTGCCGGGCTTGACGCCATAGTTGTCGACCAGCGCGTGCGCCAGGCGATTGGACCAGTCGGTGAGTTCCTT
>CAZIVY010000106.1:0-1986 GCA_964542505.1 uncultured Rhodospirillaceae bacterium | reverse complement strand
GCGCCAGGGAAGCAATTTTATCGCCGTGGAAGGGGGAGGCGAGGCCGTGCCGGCAGCCGGCAGCACGCGCTACCGCTTGCAATACATCGTGCGAGCGCGCGGGCGCGTGGCCGCCGTCATTCAGCAAATCCATTTGCCCGGCTGGGCGGTGGAGGTAAACGGCGCGCGGGTGAGCGAAGCGGCGCTCATGCGCATGCTGACGCCCGACGGCCGCATGCGACTCGAATTGCCGGCGGGCGAGCACAGCATCCTCGCCTGGTACGACGGCCCGCCCGGCTGGGAGTGGCGGAACGCGGTCATGGCGGTCACGATCCTTCTGGCGCTGGCGGGAGTGACGGCCTTGGCGCGGCGTGGTTGTGGTTCGCCGCCGGATGTCCCAGGATAGGCGGCGGAACAGTTGGGCGCCCGTAGCTCAGCCGGACAGAGCACCGGCCTTCTAAGCCGGGGGTCGCAGGTTCGAGTCCTGCCGGGCGCGCCAGTCATGATCCCATTCGCGGGGCCATTGTGACGGTATGTGGCATGATTAATTAGCTGCCGCCGACGCGCCAACGACGGCACGCAAGTGCGAGTGCAAGCGCTGGTCCGCCGCGGAGCACCATGTCATGCGTTAGATCGGGGTGTATGTGGCGATGAGGTTTGAGTGGGATGAAAAAAAGGCCGCGTCAAATGTGGGCAAGCACGGAGTGTCGTTCGAGGAAGCGGCCCCTGTATTCCTGGATCGGCTTGCGGTTTCAGGCCCGGATCCGGATCATCCGATTGTAGAGCGCGCTACATCACGTTTGGCATGTCCGGTCTGGGGCGCTTGCTGGCGGTTTCCCATGCTTATCGTACGGGCGCCATCCGAATCGTCACCGCACGCCGCGCAAGCCGTGCTGAAAGGAAACTTTATGAAGAAGGCTAAAGACGAAATGCGGGCCGGATATAAGCGCTCCGACTTCGCAAGACTCGAGCGCGGCAAGTTCTATAAGGAAGTTGCCAAAGGCGCTTCCGCAGCGGTGCTTGATCCAGCCGTCGCGAAGGCATTTCCAACCTCGGAAGCCGTGAATGAAGCGCTTCTCGGACTGCTTACGCTCACCAAGCAAACGGTCCGCATTACAAGCCGTTCGACGCGGACAGCCCGAAGGCGGGCCACAGGTAAATCCGGCGCCAGCAGTCACGACTAGATCGTGATCGCGCCCGATATTCCGCTCGCGAAGGCGCCTCAAACATGAAACGCCAAGACCTTTTCCTGGCCGTCGACGTGCAGAACGATTTTTGTCCCGGCGGCGCGCTGGCGGTGCCCGGCGGCGACGAGATCGTGCCGCTGATCAACCGCATCGGCGCGCGCTTCAAGCATGTGGTTCTGACGCAGGACTGGCATCCGCCGGGCCACACATCCTTCGCCAGCAGCCATAAGGGAAAGCGCTCCTTCGAAAGCGTGACCATGCCCTACGGCCAACAGACGCTTTGGCCCGACCATTGCGTGCAAGGTACGGCGGGCGCGGCGTTCCATTCCGGCTTGGCCTTGACCCACGCGGAGATGATCGTGCGCAAGGGCTACGATCCCAAGATCGATTCCTACTCCGCGTTTCTTGAGAATGACCACGCCACGCCCACCGGGCTCATCGGCTATGTGATCGAGCGCAAGTTCAAGCGCATCGTCGTCGCCGGCCTGGCCTTCGACTATTGCGTGCAATATTCGGCGCTGGACGGGCGGCGATGCGGTTTCGAGGTGGAGGTGGTGGCCGACGCCTGCCGCTCCATCGACCTCGCGGGATCGAAGAAGGCCGCCGAAGCCGCCATGTCCGCCGCCGGCGTGAAACTCGCGCGGGCAGGCGACTACCTTTAGTCCTTGCCGTAGAGTTTCGCCGGATCCACCGTCACCGGCAGGATTTCGCGCCAGGCGCCCTCGCGCGCGGCGCTGAAAAAGCACGAACGCCGCCCGGTGTGGCAGGCGACGCCCGTCTGGTCCACCAGCAACAGCAGCGTATCGCCGTCGCAGTCGAG
>CAZIVY010000105.1:0-4225 GCA_964542505.1 uncultured Rhodospirillaceae bacterium | reverse complement strand
GCCCTGGGCGATCTGGTCGAAGCCGGGACGCTCGCGGTAGGGGCCGGTCTCGCCGAAGCCGGAAATCGAAGCGTAAACGAGGCGCGGGTTGAGCGCCTTCAGGCTCTCGTAATCGATGCCGAGGCGCTGCTTGACGTCGGGACGGAAGTTCTCGATCACCACGTCCGCGCCTTTGGCCAGGCGGCGGAACGCCGCCAGCCCCGACGGCGCCTTCAGGTCCAAGGTGATCGCGCGCTTGTTGCGGTGCAGGTTCTGGAAGTCGGGGCCGTCGCGCGGGCCGCCCGGGGCATCGCCCTCGCCGGCGGTTTCAGGGCTTTCGATCTTGATGACGTTGGCGCCCCAGTCGGCGAACTGGCGGGCCGCCGTCGGCCCCGCCCGCACGCGCGTCAGGTCGAGAACAACGAAACGCGATAAGGCGGACGACGCCCGCGGCGCTGACACGGCCTGTCTCCCCTCGAAACCGCCCCTTTATCGCCAGCGTGCCCTTTGCCCGCCGCGGGGGTCTTTTGCCCATCGCCGCCCAGTCTAACGAAACCGGGCGCATTGTCTACAATCTACAGCCGTTGGGTGAGGGTCAGGCGGGCGCGGCTGGCGGCTTGATGAGTTCCAGCGCCTGGCGGGCCGCGGCGGGACATAGGCGCCGTCGCCCCTTGCGTTATTCTCCTGCCCACACGGAAAACGACACCAATCAACCCAGCGAGGTGCGAGCGTTGGCTGCGTTGCGCATGACCTCTCATCGGCTTGTCAGGTTGCTATTCCGTCCGCCGCGGCCAACCGGATTGCTTCAGCCCAGAGTTTAGAGTGTCCCGTGCTAATCGCATGGAGGGAAACGCCAGCGTGCCTTGCGAGGTCCTCAAGAACATCGATAGGGTCTGAACTCGGTACGACTGGCGCCGAGAGGGCCTCGCGCATCGCGCGGAAAAGTGTAATCGCTAGAAATGCGCGGACGTCATCATCCGATACATCGGCCCTCAGCGTGTGCGCCAGTCGGTTGCGAATCACATTCAGATGGCGAATACCAGGCAACAAGTATTCCACGCCAGGGTTTCCGTTGCCGACGAGCGCTAGCTTCTGAGTAAATGACAGCCTTGCGTTATCAAGCGAACCGAGTTCTGGATTCCTGATGATCAGGTATTCGGTGAGAAAATGCTCGACGAATAGATGTGCCCTCAAGATTCGTCCGATGGCCACGATGTCTTGGCCCCAGCGTTCGCCAATAACCGCGTGGTCCGCGTCCAACTCCTTAACGGCTTGCTCCCGTCCGCCAAACAACTCAATGAGTTTTTGAGCAACCTTTTGAGGGTCCGGCATCATGAATTCACCTCGTCGACCCATCGCAGGCTACGAGTAGCTTTGTGCTCAGTCAACCAACGGTCAAGTTGTTGCCGGGAGTGCACGTTAGGATTGGTTTTCGTAGCCCGACAATTGTCCGCTATTGACCGATTTTGTTGAAAAACTCGGCGCTGGGCGAGGGCCGGTTGGGGCTCCGATCTAATGTTCGGAGGATGAATGGTCTTCGCCCGTTCAGCTGGCGATTGCCGGCTGCGGCATCGGGATCAGCCTTGCGAGCTTCCTGAGGTTCTGGGCAGTGGCAGCGAGGAGGAACTCGTCGCGGGCACCACATGGTCCTCGCAATCGCAGGCGGTCGAGGCGCAGGATGCGTTTGAGGTGTGCGAACAGCATCTCGACCTTCTTGCGCTGCCGCCGCGAAGTGCGATAGGCCTCGGTCCTGGCGATGGTGCGCGCCATGTCCCGGGCGCCTTCGTGGATGCTGCGCGGGACCTTCCGGGCTGGTTCCTTGGGGCAGCAGCGCGGCTTGAGGCCGCAGGCGTCGCAGTCATACTTGCTAGCGCGGTATAGCAGGGTCGTTCCATCGTTCACGACTGTGCCCTTGCAGGTCAGCATGTTGCCGGCCGGGCAGAAGTAGACGTCGCCCTGGTGGTCGTAGGTGAAGTCCTCGCGGGAGAACGTGCCGTCGCGCCGCTGCGACCTATCGAACACCGGCACATGGGGCTCGATCCCGCGCGCGTGGACCAGCCAGGCGAGCATCTCAGCCGATCCATAGGCGGCGTCGCCGGCGAGCCGTTCCGGGTAGAGGTCGAGGCGCTCCTCGGCGCGATCGATCATCGTCTTGGCCGCCGTCACCTCGGCCTGACGCACCGCCGTCGAGGCTTCGACATCGACGATGACGGCGTGATCGAGATCGATCAGGTAGTTGGCGGAATAGGCGAAGAAGGCCTGCCCGCCATGGGCGCCCGTCCAGCGCGCCGCCGGATCGGCCGGCGAGAGGAACTTCGGCGTCACCTCAGTCGCGGCGCCGAAGGCCGCGTCGTCGAGAACCGCAAGATACTCGTCAATCGCCCGGCTCGACAGGTCCGCCGCCAAGCCCTGTGAGCCCTCGACGCCCTTCTGCCGGCTGGCGTCGGCCTTGATCAGGCTGGCGTCGACCGCGAAGCCCTCGCCGCCCACCAGCCCCTCGGCCATGCAGCGGCGCACCACCGTCTCGAAGACATGGCGCAACAGGTCGCTGTCGCGGAAGCGCCCGTGGCGGTTCTTCGAGAAGGTGGAGTGGTCGGGGACTTCCCCCTCCAGCCCGAGCCGGCAGAACCACCGGTAGGCCAGGTTCAGATGGACCTCCTCGCACAGCCGCCGTTCCGAGCGGATGCCGTAGCAGTAGCCGACGATCAGCATGCGGATCAGCAACTCGGGGTCGACCGACGGCCGCCCCGTCGAGCTGTAGAAGGGAGCCAGGCGCGACCGCAGGTCACCAAGCTCGACGAAGCGGTCGATGGACCGCAGCATGTGCTCGGCTGGCACGTGTCTCTCGAGCGAGAACTCGTAGAACAGAGCACCCTGATCGACCTGCCGCTCGCCCATCATCGTCTTCACTCCCGTTTCGATTACCGGAGTGAATCAGCGACGCAGCGCCGCCGCAAGAGCGGAGTTTTTCAACAAAATCGACCCGGAGCGGTCCAATCCCGTCCGATGCCGGGATCATCGCCATAACGGGCATCAGGCCTTACGTCGGGCAACGTAGGTGTAAAAGTTCGACGAACCGAAGAAAGTGCCGTCGGTCGAGGATTTTAACTGATAGGACTTGAACGCTTCGGCCTCGGCTGTGCTCATCGTCCCCGCCTTCGGCGCTAATGCGGACATGCAATGGATGCCGCTTTCCCAGAAATTCGCCGTGCCGACCTCGGTCAGGACGTAGGGCAACATGGCTTTGACCTCGAGCCCGGCGCGGCGAAGCAGAAACGGCATCGCTCTCATGACGCGGGGGTTTGCCACCAGACCCGCAATGATCGCCTCGTCCCAGGCGCGACCTTGATCCGGGTCGTGGGTCCCAAAGGTCAAAGATGCATAGTCGCCGTCGAAGATCACCACCCATCCGCCCGGCGCGGTTGCGCCCACGGCCTGGGCCAGCGTGGTGTCGGGATCATCGACATGGCTGATGAGGGTATGGAGGATGACCACGTCGAAAGGTCGGCCGAGTTCAGGGAGCGCGTGACAGTTGCCGACCCGGAACGAGAGGCGTTCGGTAAGCCCCTCCTCCTCCGCAAACCGCGTTGCTGCTGCTATGAAGGCAGGGCTGAGATCGAGACCAACCACGCTGCCATTGAAATCCCTCCGCTGCGCCAGCGCCCGCGCTGCCACCCCTGTCCCGCAACCGAGGTCCAGAACGCTTTCGAGATCGTTGAGCGGTAGCCTATCAAGATAGTCGTTTAGCATGCTGGCAAAGACCGGATGCTTCCCGCGCGCCTCAAGCCGCGTGATGATTGCCTCTAGCGAATCATGGTCGAGCTGATCAGACCGCCCGAAGATATCCTTTGCCGCCATCGTTTGCCTCCCCGCCTCATATGGCCAGTAGGATGATGGCTCTTCCTATTCTTGTCGAGCACGAGGCCGGGCCGCGCTCATCGGATGTCGCCTGTTGGCACATGGCGGAATTCCCAACCGGGACACTCCCCACGCGTGCCGTGGGGTGAGGGTCAGGCGGGCGCGGCTGGCGGCTTGATGAGTTCCAGCGCCTGGCGGGCGGCGGCGGGACATAGGCGCCGTCGCCCCTTGCGTTACTGCCCACGCTGAAAACGACACCAATCAACCCAGCGAGGTACGAGCGTTGGCTGCGTTGCGCATGACCTCTCATCGTCTTGTCAGGTTGCTATTCCGTCCGCCGCGGCCAACCGGATTGCTTCAGCCCAGAGTTTAGAGTGTCCCGTGCTAA
>CAZIVY010000104.1:0-7647 GCA_964542505.1 uncultured Rhodospirillaceae bacterium | reverse complement strand
GCCGAGGAAGCGAAGAAAGCCGGCGCCGACGTGGTGGGCGCCGAGGACCTGGCGGAAAAAGTGAGCGCCGGGCAGATCGATTTCGACCGCTGCATCGCCTCGCCGGACATGATGGCGGTGGTGGGAAAGCTCGGCAAGGTCCTGGGCCCGCGCGGCCTGATGCCCAACCCCAAGCTCGGCACGGTGACCATGGACGTCGCCGGCGCGGTCAAGGCGGTCAAGGGCGGCCAGGTGGAATTCCGGGTGGAGAAAGCGGGGCTGATCCATGCCGGGGTGGGCAAGGCCAGCTTCAGCGAAGCGCAAATCCTGGAGAACGTGAAGACGTTCATCGACGCCGTGGTGCGCGCCAAGCCGAGCGGCGTGAAGGGACACTACATCAAGAAAATCGCGCTCAGTTCGACCATGGGTCCGGGCGTGCGCATCGACCTGGCAAGCGCGATTGGCGGACAGAGCGCCTAGTGTTGTGGTTTCAACGCTTGATTCCCAATCAACGCATTGGAACCACAACACATCGTATTGGTTTTGCTAGTGTTACGACTCTGACGGTTCGGGAATGAAATGTCTGAGCCACAACACTAGTGCCGACTTTCACGGACGATGGGTTCGCGGACGATGAACGAGAAGAAAGTCGGTACCGATTCATAAGCTTGTACTCGATCGCGAGGGGTCGCGCCGGCGGCGCGAACTGGCGCGATCGGGTGCGGGACGCGTGAGATTCTCCACGGCGCGGTCAACCGCCGCGTGGTGGCGAAGAGACCGGAGGGGCGATGCTCCGCCGGTTTCATCCTGTCCGAGACCGCAGGTACCGCCGGGTTATGCCGGCGGTTTAAGGGGCGACCGCCTGCACAGACGGGGAAGCACCGAGGCGCAACGGCGGCCGCGCGAGCGACGCCGGGGCGTTGCGGCTGTGCCCTGGGACAGGCGAACCGGATTCGACCGGCTCGCTGGTCGGATTCGCGGGCAACAGGGCGGCGGCGGCATGGTCCGGCGTCGCCCGCAACGAGAGGAGCAGCCTAAGTGAACCGGGAACAAAAACGCGAACTGGCCGATAGCCTGCGAGCGGTGTTCGATCGCACCGCCGCCGTCATCGTCGCCCAGTACCGCGGTCTGACGGTCGGCGAGATGTTCGACCTGCGCCGGCAGATGCGCGCCACCGGCGCCCGACTGAAGGTGACCAAGAACCGGATCGCCAAGCTGGCCCTCAAAGGCACTCGCTTCGAGCAGCTGGGACCCATGTTCAAGGGGCCCACTGCGATCGCCTACGCCGACGATCCCGTGTCCGCCGCCAAGGCGGCCGCGGCCTACGCCAAGCAGAACGACAAGTTCGTCCTGGTGGGCGGGGCAATGGGCGCCACCTTGTTCGACGCGGCAGGCGTCAAGATGCTGGCGACCCTGCCGTCGCTCGACGAGTTGCGTGCCAAGATCGTTGGTTTGCTGCAAGCGCCGGCGACGAAATTGGCCGGAGTCATGCAGGCGCCGGCGGCGACGCTGGCGCGGGTGATGAGCGCCTACGCGAGCAAATCCGGCGCGGCGTCCTAGACGCCGCGTCTCGACAACACAGGGCAGCAGCAGGAGAACGACATGGCTAATCTACAACAATTGGCGAACGACTTGTCACAGCTCACCGTCATCGAAGCGGCGGATCTGGCGAAAATGCTGGAAACCAAGTGGGGCGTTTCCGCCGCGGCGCCGGCGGCGATGGCGGCGGCGGCCACTCCGGCGGTGGCGGCGGTGGAGGAGCAGACGGAATTCACCGTCGTTCTCATCAACTCCGGGGCCACCAAGATCAACGTGATCAAGGAAGTGCGCGCGATCACCCAGCTTGGGCTGAAGGAAGCCAAGGACCTGGTGGAAGGCGCGCCGAAAGCGGTCAAGGAAGGCGTGAGCAAGGACGAGGCCGCCAAGATCAAGGACCAGCTTGAAAAGGCGGGCGCCAAGGTCGAAGTGAAGTGATGCCGGCGGGCGCGGCGCGCGGCGCCGCGCCCCCGACACGGGCGGCGGCGAGGGCCGGCGCCCGGCGCGAAGCCGGCCGGCGGCGCCCCGATGAACGGGCACGCCGGATCGAGATTCTGGGCGCGGCGATCGCCCGGCGGGGTAGGGGCCCGCGAAATCCATCGCTTGACGGCGCCCTCGCGGGGCCGGGCGTAGAGCACGAGGTCAAGGAATGAATCAGTCGTTTACCGGACGCAAGCGCGTACGCAAGAACTTTGGGCGCATCCCCGACATTACCCGCATGCCCAACCTGATCGAGGTGCAAAAAAGCTCCTACGAAGGCTTTCTGCAGATGTATATCCCCGCCGATTCACGCGGCGACGCGGGCCTGCAGAGCGTCTTCCAGTCGGTATTCCCGATCAAGGATTTCACCGAATCGGCGTCGCTGGAATTCGTCAAGTTCGAATTCGAACCGCCGAAGTACGACGTCGACGAATGCCAGCAGCGCGGCATGACCTTCGCCGCGCCGCTGAAGGTGACATTGCGCCTGATCGTGTTCGAGGTCGACCCCGACACCAGCGCCAAGACCGTGCGCGATATCAAGGAACAAGACGTCTATATGGGCGACATGCCGCTGATGACGGACAAGGGCACCTTCATCATCAATGGCACCGAGCGCGTCATTGTCAGCCAGATGCACCGTTCGCCCGGCGTCTTTTTCGATCACGACAAGGGCAAGACCCACTCGTCGGGCAAGTACCTGTACGCGGCGCGCATCATTCCCTACCGCGGCTCGTGGCTGGACTTCGAGTTCGACGCCAAGGACATCGTATTCGTGCGCATCGACCGGCGCCGCAAGCTGCCGGTGAGCACGCTGCTGTTCGCGCTCGGCCTGAACAACGAGCAGATTCTCGAACATTTCTACAAGCAGGTGACCTACCGCCGCGACAAGCGGGGCTGGCGCACCGACTTCAACCCCGACCGCATGCGCGGCATTCGGCTCAGCTTCGACATGGTCAACGCCAAGACCGCGAAGGTCGTGGTCGACGCCGGCACGAAGGTCACGCCGAAGCTGCTGAAGAAGCTGGAAGGCGAGGGCCTGCGCGAGATGCTGGTGTCGGGCCGCGAATTGGCCGGCCGCTTCCTGGCGGTGGACATCATCAACGAGAAGACCGGCGAGGTTCTGGCGGAAGCCGGCGAGGAACTCACCGAGGAGAAGGTGGAGATGCTGGAGGGGATCGGCGTTTCGGTTCTGCCGACGCTGGACGTGGATCACGTCACCACCGGCGCCTATGTGCGCAACACCATGGCGATCGACAAGAACACCACCCGCGAACACGCGCTGTTCGACATCTACCGGGTCATGCGCCCCGGCGAGCCGCCGACGCGCGAAACGGCGGAGGCGTTGTTCAACGGCCTCTTCTTCGATTCCGACCGTTACGACTTGTCCGCCGTCGGGCGGGTGAAGATGAACGCCCGCCTGGAATTGCAGGCGCCGGTTTCGATGCGCGTGCTGCGCACCGAGGACATCCTGGCCGTGGTCAAGCTGCTGTGCGAACTGAAGGACGGCCGCGGCGAGATCGACGACATCGATCACCTGGGCAACCGGCGCGTGCGTTCCGTCGGCGAGTTGATGGAGAACCAGTACCGCATCGGGTTGTTGCGCATGGAGCGGGCGATCCGCGAGCGCATGAGCTCGGTGGAAATCGACACCGTCATGCCCCACGACCTGATCAACGCCAAGCCGGCGGCGGCGGCGGTGCGCGAGTTCTTCGGCTCGTCGCAGCTCAGCCAGTTCATGGATCAGACCAATCCCTTGAGCGAGATCACGCACAAGCGGCGATTGTCGGCGCTGGGGCCGGGAGGCTTGACGCGCGAGCGCGCGGGCTTCGAGGTGCGCGACGTGCACCCGAAGCATTATGGCCGCATCTGCCCCATCGAGACCCCGGAGGGCCCGAATATCGGCCTCATCAACTCGCTCGCCACCTACGCGCGGGTGAACCAGTACGGCTTCATCGAGAGCCCCTACCGCATGATCAAGGACGGGCGGGTGGGCGACGAGGTCAACTACCTGACGGCCATGGAAGAGGGCAAGTACACCATCGCCCAGGCGAATGCCGAACTCGACGCGAAAGGGCGATTCTCCGCCGAGCTGGTGAGTTGCCGCCGCAGCGGCGACTTCATCATGGCGAAGCCGGACACCATCGATTACATCGACGTTTCGCCGAAGCAGCTGGTGTCGGTGGCCGCGGCGCTGGTGCCGTTCCTGGAAAACGACGACGCCAACCGCGCCCTCATGGGCTCGAACATGCAGCGGCAGGCGGTGCCGTTGATCAAGAGCGAGGCGCCGCTGGTCGGCACCGGGATGGAGGAAGTGGTGGCGCGCGATTCGGGCGCCACCATCATCGCCAAGCGGTCGGGCATCGTCGATCAGGTGGACGCCACCCGCATCGTCGTGCGCGCCGTCGGCGAGACGGATTTGTCGAAGCCGCTGGTGGATATCTACAACCTGCTCAAGTTCCAGCGCTCGAACCAGAGCACCTGCATCACGCAGCGGCCGCTGGTCAAGGTGGGCGATCAGGTCCAGGCCGGCGACATCATCGGCGACGGCCCCTCGACCGACTTGGGCGAACTGGCGCTGGGGCGCAACGCGCTCGTCGCGTTCATGCCCTGGCTCGGCTACAACTTCGAGGATTCGATCCTGATCTCCGAGCGCATCGTGAAAGACGACGTCTTCACCTCGATCCACATCGAGGAATTCGAGGTGATGGCGCGCGACACCAAGCTTGGCCCCGAGGAAATCACCCGCGACATTCCCAATGTGGGCGAGGAAGGCCTCAAGATCCTGGACGAGGCCGGGATCGTCTATGTGGGCGCGGAAACCCTCCCGGGCGACATCCTGGTGGGCCAGATCACGCCCAAGGGCGAAAGCCCGATGACGCCGGAGGAAAAGCTGTTGCGCGCCATTTTCGGCGAGAAGGCCTCCGACGTGCGCGACACCTCGCTCCGCGTGCCGCCCGGCGTCACCGGGACGGTGGTCGAGGTGCGCGTCTTCTCGCGCCATGGCGTGGAAAAGGACGAGCGCGCGCTGGCCATCGAGCGTGACGAAATCGAGCGCCTGGCCAAGGACCGCGACGACGAACGCGCCATCCTGGAGCGCAGCATCCACGCGCGGTTGCATGAGCTTCTGCTGGGCAAGACCGCCGACAAAGGGCCGAAGGGTTTTCGCGACGGCGGCAAGATCACCGACATGGTGCTTGAAACGCTGACGCCGGGCCAGTGGTGGCAGATCAGCCTGAAGAACGAAAAGGTGATGAGCGACGTCGAGGCGCTGAAGAAGCAGTACGACACCGCCATGGACCGGCTGCAGCGGCGTTTCGAAAGCAAGGTCGACAAGCTGCAACGGGGCGACGAATTGCCGCCGGGCGTGATGAAGATGGTCAAGGTTTTCGTGGCGGTGAAGCGCAAGCTTCAACCCGGCGACAAGATGGCCGGCCGGCACGGCAACAAGGGCGTCATCTCGCGCATCGTGCCGGTGGAGGACATGCCATATCTGGAGAACGGCACGCATGTGGACGTGGTGCTCAACCCGTTGGGCGTGCCGTCGCGCATGAACGTCGGCCAGATCCTGGAAACGCATCTGGGGTGGGCGGCGGCCGGAATCGGACGGCAGATCGGCGAGATGGTCGATCGCGTCCAGGGCGGCGCGAAGACCGAGGAATTGCGCAAGACGCTGAAGGGCGTCTATTCGCGCGCCGAGTACCAGGAGAAGATCGCCGATCTCGACGACGCGCAAACGCTGGAACTTGGCCGCAACCTCAGGGCCGGGGTGCCCATGGCGACGCCGGTGTTCGACGGCGCGACCGAAGCCGACATCGTGGCCATGCTGGAAAAGGCGGACATGGCCACCAGCGGCCAGGTGGTCCTGGTGGACGGCCGCACCGGCGAAACCTTCGATCGCAAGGTGACGGTGGGCTACATCTACATGATGAAATTGCATCACCTGGTGGACGACAAGATCCACGCCCGCTCGATCGGTCCCTACAGCCTCGTCACCCAGCAGCCGCTGGGCGGCAAGGCGCAGTTCGGCGGACAACGCTTCGGCGAAATGGAGGTGTGGGCGCTGCAAGCCTATGGCGCCGCCTACACGCTCCAGGAAATGCTGACAGTGAAGTCCGACGACGTGGCCGGCCGCACCAAGGTCTACGAATCGATCGTGCGCGGCGACGACAATTTCGAGGCGGGCATCCCCGAGTCCTTCAACGTGCTGGTGAAGGAAATGCGCTCGCTCAGTCTCAACGTGGAACTGTCGCAGCGGGATTACTGACGCGCCGCCGCTGCCGCGGCGACGCGCCCCGCTTGGCCCCAACGGGCATGACAACAGGAGAACACAGTCGATGAACGAACTGACCAACGTCCTCGGCCAACCGACGCCGGCGCCTGCCTTCGACCAGATTCGCATCTCGATCGCCAGCCCCGAGCGCATCCGGTCCTGGTCCTACGGCGAGATCAAGAAGCCGGAAACGATCAACTACCGGACCTTCAAGCCGGAACGCGATGGGCTGTTCTGCGCCCGCATCTTCGGACCGATCAAGGACTATGAGTGCTTGTGCGGCAAGTACAAGCGCATGAAGTACCGCGGCATCACCTGCGAGAAGTGCGGCGTCGAAGTGACGCTGAGCAAGGTGCGCCGCGAGCGCATGGGCCACATCGAACTGGCCTCGCCGGTGGCGCACATCTGGTTCTTGAAGTCGCTCCCCAGCCGTATCGGCCTCATGCTCGACATGACGCTAAAGGACCTGGAGCGGGTGCTCTATTTCGAGAACTACGTCGTCGTCGAGCCGGGCTTGAGCCCGCTCAAGCAGAAGGAACTGCTCACCGAGGAGAACTACATCAAGGCGCAGGAGGAATTCGGCGAGGACGCCTTTACCGCCAAGATCGGCGCCGAGGCCATCCGCGACCTGCTGGTGGGAATCAATCTCGAGGCCGAGCGCGACCGGCTGCGCGGCGAACTGGCCGAGGCCGGGCCGACCGACGCCAAGCCGCCCAAGCGCGTCAAGCGCCTGAAGCTCATCGAATCGTTCCTCGATTCGAAGAACCGTCCGGAATGGATGGTGCTGACCGTGGTGCCGGTCATTCCGCCGGAGTTGCGCCCGCTGGTGCCGCTCGACGGCGGCCGCTTCGCCACCTCCGATCTCAACGACCTGTACCGCCGGGTCATCAACCGCAACAACCGCCTCAAGCGCCTGATCGAACTGCGCGCGCCCGACATCATCGTGCGCAACGAAAAGCGCATGCTGCAGGAAGCGGTGGACGCGCTGTTCGACAACGGCCGGCGCGGCAAGACCATCACCGGCCCCAACAAGCGCCCGCTCAAGTCGCTCTCCGACATGCTCAAGGGTAAGCAGGGCCGGTTCCGCCAGAACCTGCTCGGCAAGCGCGTGGACTACTCGGGGCGTTCGGTGATCGTCGTCGGTCCCGAGCTCAAGCTGCACCAGTGCGGGTTGCCCAAGAAGATGGCCCTCGAGCTCTTCAAGCCGTTCATCTACAACAAACTTGAACGCCGCGGCTTGGTGACCACGATCAAGAGTGCCAAGAAGCTGGTCGAGAAAGAGAAGCCGGAGGTCTGGGACATCCTCGACGAGGTGATCCGCGAGCATCCGGTGCTGCTCAACCGCGCCCCGACGCTCCACCGCCTCGGCATCCAGGCCTTCG
>CAZIVY010000103.1:0-3000 GCA_964542505.1 uncultured Rhodospirillaceae bacterium | reverse complement strand
CCGCTATCCGACAGCCGCTTATGCCGCCAAGTTCGCCATCGTCGCCGGCATCGTCAATCTCGTCGCGGGCTTTTGAAGCCGCGGCGCTTCGCACATCTTGCTTGCTCCCTGCGCCCAAGCTACTTTTGCAACAGGTCTACTATAATCCCGGCAGTGCCATGAGCACCCTTGCTGGGTCACTGCTTGCGGACCGAGAGCGACTCGACGTGAAGCATCTGGACGAAACCAACGTCCGTGCGTGGATTAAGAAAAATGTCGACCGCGTAAACTTCCTAATAATTGAGTCGCTTGGTGTTCACGCCCTTTCGTTGCTGGAGGCTTTCATTCAATGTCGAGTGAAGCCACGGTATGAGGGTTTCAAAAGCCAAAGACGGTAACGTCCCGCACCACCGATTCTGATGCACCGATGGAAGCAGATTCTGATTCTATGCGACACGGGCGCGACTCGGGGCTGTGGAAAACACCCAAGTCCTTGAAGCCACATACGAAAAATCCCTCGCGAATGGACCTTATGGCCTGAACGACGGAAGTTCGAACTCTTCCCCGCAAGCGAAAAACCCCGCCGTCTCAAGGCGATGGCGGCCGTCCGCATTTAGCCGTTGCGCGGCTCGCGCGCCGCGTCGAAATTGTGCCGACATAAAGCCTTGGCGGGGGCGGGCATGTTCGCGGCGGGCGGGAGGGATGACAACGGCGCGGAAGCGCGCGCCATCATCGATGAACTGGCGCGCGCGCAAGACCTGCCGCGAGAAACCTTGCGCCTGGCGAGCGGGCGGCGGGCCGATCTGGCGGCGCCCTTCATCGGCGAAATCGAGAGTTTTCTCGCCGCACCGGCCGCGGATCGAGACCGCCCGAACGCGCTTTTTTACATCTTTCATCTGCTGGGCGAATGGCGGGAAAAATCCGCCTATCGGCCGCTGGCGCGCCTGCTTCGCCGCCCGAGCGGCGAGCTCGACGCTATTTTCGACGACGGTATCGTCGAAACCGCCCATCGGGTCATGGCCGCCGTGTTCGACGGCGACCCGCAGCCCATGTGCGACATCATTCTCGATCCCGAGGCGGACGAGTACGTGCGCTCGCGCATGTGCGAGGCGTTGGCGATCCTCGCCGTCGCCGGCCGCCTGGGGCGCGACGACGCGGCGCGGTTTCTGCACCGGTTCTTCTCCGATTTGAAGCCCGTGAGCGACAATTTCGTTTGGCACGGCTGGCAGAGCGCCATCGCCATGCTCGGCGCAGAGGAATTGACGCCACTGGTCAAACAAGCCTTCGAGCGCGGCTCGATCGATCCGCAATGGCTCGGTTTCGCCGACTTCGAGCAGGACCTGGCCCGCGCGCGCGCGCATCCGGACAGACCGTGGCCGCACAACAACGGCGAGTTCACGCTCTGGGGCGACACGGTGGCCGAATTGTCCACCTGGTATGGCTTTAGCGAGCAATACAAGCGGGACCAGGAACGCCTGCGGCGATCCGCCGAGGAACGCGCCGTCCTCGATTTGGCCGATGGGCCTTCCACCAACCCCTTCAAGGGCGTTGGCCGGAACGATCCCTGTCCCTGCGGCAGCGGCACGAAATTCAAGAAGTGCTGCTTGCCCTAGTGTTACGACCCTGATGTTTCGTTCCCGAACCGTCAGAGTCGTAACACTAGCAAAACCAATACGATGTGTTGTGGTTCCAATGCGTTGATTGGCAATCAAGCGTTGAAACCACGACACTAGGGTCCGCGTTTTGGCCGCCGCAAGCCCGACCCCCGCGTAGTCGAGTACGCGGACCTTCCCCCCCGGGCCGTCAAACAGGCTATCGTCCAACGCCGCGAAGTCTTGTATGGTTCGCGGCCTACGCGGACGGTAGGTCCGCCAGTACCAGTCAGGGAGGAAAAAACATGGGTGTAGTCCGTTCCGTGATTTCCGCGGCCGTAATTCTGGCGTTCGCCGGCCTCGCCGGCGGGGCCATGGCCCAGAACATCGAAAAACTCAAGCAGATGAAGCCGTCGGGCACCAACGCGAATATCCCGACAGTGCCGCAATCCGGCATCAACGCCGACGCGATCCGCGAAAACCTGAAGCAGGTCAAGCTGCCGCCGGGCTTCAAGATCGAGCTCTACGCGGTGGTGCCGGACGCCCGCCACATGGCGGTCGCGCCCTCGACCAACATGCTGTTCGTCGGCACCCGCAAGACCACGGTGTGGGCGGTGACCGACCGCAACAGCGATAACGTCGCCGACGAGGTCAAGCCCTTCGCGCCGTCGCTGAACTTTTCGACCCCGAACGGCGTCTGCTTCACCAACAACGGCTTCCTGCTCGTGGTCGAGCACAACCGCGTGCTCAACTTCCCCGCCGCCGAGTTCTTCTACGAGGGCCCGGATGTCGCGGTGATCGAGGTGGTGGCGCAAGGCAAGCTGATCCCGCCGGAGGAAGAATCCTACAACCACCACGCCCGCGTCTGCCGCATCGGCAAGGATGGCAAGGTCTATATTTCCATGGGCCAGCCCTTCAACGTGCCGCCGCGCGACAAGCTCAAGCTTTACGAGCAGGTCGGCATCGGCGGCATCGTTTGCATGAATGCCTTCGACGGCAGCGGCCGCGAGGTTTTCGCCACCGGCGTCCGCAATTCGGTGGGCATCGAGTTCAATCCGAAGAACAACGACCTCTGGTTCACCGACAACCAGACCGACGGCATGGGCGACAGCATTCCGCCGGGCGAATTGAACCGCGCCACCAAGGCCGGGCAGCACTTCGGCTATCCGTGGCTGGGCGGCCACAAGGTGCGCATCACCGAGTTCGGCTACGACAAGGACACGTTGATGCAGAACCTGACCGGGCCGGAAGTCGAGATGGAAGCACACGCGGCCGACCTCGGCCTCGCCTTCTATACCGGCGACAAGTTCCCGGCCAAATACCGCGGCGGGCTCTTCTCGGCGCAGCACGGTTCGTGGAATCGCACCACGCCCATCGGCGCCCGGATCATGTTCACCTCGTTGAAGGCCGACGGCTCGGCCGACAAGAC
>CAZIVY010000102.1:0-4542 GCA_964542505.1 uncultured Rhodospirillaceae bacterium | reverse complement strand
ATAACCGAAAAGCCCCCGCCGGCGTCGTAGGTCCCGAATGGCAATACCGACCCAAAAAAGGAGATGACTATGAACACCCGTTTGTTGATCGCGTCCGCCGTCGCGGCGGCGCTGGCTACCCCGATCGTGGCTTCCGCCCAGGGCGGTCCGGCGCCGGCGCCGACGTTCAAGGCCGAGAAGTGCTACGCCATCGCCAAGGCCGGCAAGAACGACTGCCAGACCGGGGCGTCGTCCTGCGCCGGCACCTCCAAGCAGAACGGCCAGAAGGACGCCTGGATCTTCGTCCCGGCGGGCAGCTGCGACCGCATCGTCGGCGCCAGCCTGACCAAGGGCTGAGCCGCGTCGGACCCTCGGTGGGGAAGAGTGACATGAGCTATCATCTGGCCGAAAGCACGGCGCTTACCAGCACCGGCATCGGACTGCGTGCGCCGCACGTGACAGAGCTCCTCGGCACTCTTCCCCCCGTCGGTTGGCTGGAGATCCACGCCGAGAACTACATGGGCGGCGGCGCGGCGGTGAAAGAGATCGAGCGCCTGCGCGCCCACTACCCGATTTCGCTCCACGGCGTCGGCTTGTCGCTGGGCAGCGCCGAGGGAATCGACAAGCGCCATTTGGCGCGCCTGCGGCGCCTGAACGAGCGTCTCGACCCGGCGCTGGTGTCCGAGCACCTGTCGTGGTGCAGCGCCGGCGGGGCCTATCTGAACGATCTGCTGCCGCTGCCCTACACCGAGGAAGCGCTGGACGTCGTGTGCCGCCACGTCGACGAGGCGCAATCGGCGCTGAAGCGCCCGCTGCTGGTCGAAAACCCGTCTTCCTATCTCGCTTACGCCGCTTCGGCGATTCCGGAACCGCAATTCCTGAGCGAGATCGTACGCCGCACCGGCTGCGGCCTGTTGTGCGACGTGAACAACATTCATGTCAGCGCCCACAATCTGGGTTTCGACGCCGACAGCTATATCGACGCGCTGCCGGCGGCGGCGGTGGGCGAAATCCACCTGGCGGGCCATCACCGCACCGAGGCCGACGGCCAGGTGCTGCTCATCGACGATCACGGCTCGGAAGTGGCCGGCCCGGTGTGGCGCCTTTACGGCCGCGCCCTGCGCCGCTTTGGCCAGATGCCGACGCTGGTGGAATGGGATTCGCGCCTGCCGGAGCTGTCGAAGCTGCTGGCCCAGGCGCACGCGGCGGATCAGGTGGGATTCGCGGTCATGGCGGAGAAAGCATCATGAAAAACCTGGGGGACCTCCAGCGGTCGTTTCGGAGCGCGCTGCTGAGCGAGCAGTTGGCGCCGGAGCTGCTGGACGCCATTCGCGCCGGTGCGATCGCGCCGGCGGCGCGGCTGCAAATCTACCGCAACCACCTGTTCGTGACCTTGACCGAGGCGCTCAAGTCCACTTTCCCGGCGGTATGCCGTCTGGTGGACGAATGCTTCTTCAATTTCGCCGCCCACGAATTCATCGTCCAGCATCCGCCGAGCGCGCCCTGCCTGTTCGAGTACGGCGCCGAATTTCCGGCGTTCCTGGCGACGTTTCCGCCGTGCCAGGGCCTGCCTTATCTGGCGGACGTGGCGCGGCTCGAATGGGCCATCAACAGCGTCCAGCACGCCCCTGACCTGCCCGCCCTCGACCCGGCGGCGTTGCGCGCCATGGCGCCAGCGGACACGCCGCGGCTCGTATTCACCCCGCGGCCGTCGGTGGCCTGGATCGAATCGCGGTGGCCCATCGACGCCATCTGGCGCGCCAATCACGGGCCGGCGGCCGAGAACAACATCATCGACCTGAATGGGGGCGGCGTGCGCCTCGAAATCGTCCGCGTCGATGAGGATGTGCTGTTGCGCCCGCTTTCGTTCCTCGAATTCGCCTTCCGCCAGGCGCTGGCGAATGGCGAAACGCTGGAGAAGGCGGCGCGGGCCGCCTTGCATGCCGATCCCATGTTCGACCTGGTGCTGGCGCTGCGCGCGCTGGTGGCCGACGGCGTCGCGGCGGCGGTGTGTACGAAGACCCTTTCCCCCAAGACCGGCACACAGGAGATTTCCCCATGCACTATCACTTGGCTGCCGCCAGCCCACCGGCATCCGGTTGGCGCGGTCGAGTCGGCGAGGCGGTCACGCGCCTCGAGGCTTTTCCGGACAGCATACTGAAGCTGCTGCTGCGGCTTGGGCTGGCCGGCGTTTTCTTCAAGTCCGGCCTGACCAAGATCGCCAGTTGGGAATTCACCGTTCTGCTGTTCCGGGACGAATACAAGGTCCCCGTGCTGCCGCCGGAAGTGGCGGCGATGCTGGCCACCGCGGCCGAACTGACCTGCCCGGTGCTGCTCGTTCTGGGCCTCGCCACCCGGCTGACCACGCTGCCGTTGCTGGGCATGACGGCGATCATCCAGCTTTTTGTCTTTCCGGAAAGCTGGGTCGATCACCTGATGTGGACGGCGATGCTGCTGACGCTGCTGACCCGGGGACCAGGCGCGATTTCGCTCGACCGCTGGCTCGCGCCCCTGATCGTCGCGCCCAAGGGCCGCTGACATGTTCGCCGAGACCCGGATGGATGCCGCGCCCGCGCCCATCCGGCCGCGGCCGCAACTGGCGCCCGGCAAGCCGCGCGTGGTCATTGTCGGCGCCGGGTTTGCCGGGCTCAGCGCCGCCAAGGCGCTCGCCCGCGCGCCGGTCGAGGTGACATTGATCGACCGGCGCAATTATCATTTGTTTCAGCCGCTGCTCTACCAGGTGGCGACCGCGGCGCTGTCGCCGGCGGACATCGCCACGCCCATCCGCGGCATCCTGCGCGACCAGAAAAACGCCACGGTGCTGCTGGGCAAGGTCACCGGCGTCGACAAGGAAAAGCGCGCGGTCCTGGCGGGCGATCGGCGCGTGCCCTACGATTATCTCATCATCGCCACCGGCGCCCGCCATGCCTATTTCGGCCGCGACGAATGGGAACCCTTCGCGCCCGGCCTGAAGAAGATCGAGGACGCCACCGCCATTCGCGCCCGGGTGCTGACGGCCTTCGAGCGCGCCGAGGACGAGCCCGACGAGGCCGAGCGGCGGCGCCTTCTCACCTTCGTGGTGGTGGGCGGCGGCCCCACGGGGGTCGAGATGGCCGGCGCCATCGCCGAACTGGCGAACAACGCCCTGGCGCGGGACTTCCGCAACATAGACCCGCGCCAGGCGCGGGTGCTGCTGGTCGAGTCCGGACCGCGCGTCCTGCCGGCATTCCCCGAAAAGCTTTCGGCCGTGGCGGCAAGGGCGCTGCGGAAACTGGGCGTCGAGGTGCGCACCGGCAAGCCGGTCGGCCAATGCGACGCCGATGGCGTCGTCGTCGGCGGCGAGCGCATCGGTTCGCGAACGATCGTCTGGGGCGCGGGCGTGGCGGCTTCCGCCGCCGGCAAGTGGCTCGGCGCGATGACCGACCGGGCCGGGCGGGTGAAGGTCGGCGCCGATCTGTCGCTGCCGGATTACCCGGAAATTTTCGTTGCCGGCGATACGGCGGCGGCGGTGAACGTCGATGGCAAGCCGGTGCCGGGCATCGCGCCAGCGGCGAAACAGGCCGGCATTTACGTGGCGCGGCGCATCGCGGCGGCGGTCGGCGGCGGCGTCATGCCCGGCGCCTTCCGCTATCGCCACATGGGCAATCTGGCGACCATCGGCCGGCAGGCGGCGGTGGCCGATTTCGGCTTCATCCGCGTCAGCGGCCGCATCGCCTGGCTGCTGTGGGGTCTGGCGCACATCTATTTCCTGATCGGCTTCCGCAACCGCCTGGCGGTGGCGCTGGACTGGCTGGTATCCTACGTCACCTACCAGCGCGGCGCGCGCCTGATCACCGGCTCGATGATGTAGGGACTACCGGGATGGACTACCGGGTCGCGGGGGTGGCCGCGTCCATGGCGGCCTGGTCAAACGGGCTCGTCCCTTGACGCCAGGCTTGGATGGCAAAGGGACGGTCGGCGTCGGCCCCCAGCCGCACCACGGCCTCGCGCACGAAAACCGCGCCGCTCGCGTGCCGGCCTTGAGCGCGCACGGTGTAGACGTTGGCGGTCGGGCGTGACAGATAGCGGGCATAGACCTGAAATCGCGCCAGCGTCGTGGCGACGGCGCGGGCGTCCTGGCCGCGGGCGGCAAGGATCGCCTCGATGTCCGCGTCGGTGATGTTCGGAACCGCCGCCAAGGCGGTGCGCGACGCGGTGGCCGGATTGACGCCCGATCCGCGCGAATAAACCGTCACCGCCGGCGCCACGCGCCGGTAGATATCCGGCGTCATGCCGAGAACGTTCAGCAGCACTTCGGTGGCCTCGAAGGGGCGATCCGGCGTGCCATAGGCGTAGCCGGCGGCGCGGTAGTCGGCGTCCTCGGCCCCGTCCGGCCGGCGCAAGTCGTCCTCGTCGCGCCAGTCGACGACGGCATCGGCCAGCGCCTGGGCCTTGGGCGCCGCGATGCCCGCCGCCTTGAACACCCCCACCAGCAGTTCCACCGGGGCGGCGTTGAGATCGACCTTGCCGCCCTCGTCCTCGATGGCGATGTCGACGCGCCCGTCGGCGAAATCCCACGAATAG
>CAZIVY010000101.1:0-4537 GCA_964542505.1 uncultured Rhodospirillaceae bacterium | reverse complement strand
CCGCTACCGCTTCCGCGTCCTCAACATCGGGCCGGCGCGCTTCGTCCGCCTGCAGTTGCGCTTTGAGGGCAAGTCCTGGCCGCTCCACCAGATCGCCGACAACGGCAATCTGCTCGAACAATCGATCAAGGTCACCCGGGTTGAACAGTGGGCGGCGGAGCGCAACGACTATGTCATCGACTTCGCGCAATTTCCGGCGGGCGCGTACGTTTATCTCTCCAACGACATGAAGATGGATACCGGGCGCAAGGCCGACCGCGACACCGCCCTCAATCCGGACTTGGTTGACAACCAGGTGCTGCAGTTCCGGGTAGGGCCGGTGCTTCCCGCGACCGCAGACAAAAGCTACAATTTCGCCACGCCGAAGGTTTTCCGCCCCTTCCCGGATTTGGCGCAAATGGCGAGCGAGGTGGTGCGCACACGCAACTTCCGCTTCGAGCGCACCAACGGCATGTGGGCGATCAACGGCAATCTGTGGGACTCGCAGGCGGATCACGACCCAAGGATACTCGCCAACCCGCAGGTCCAGATCCAGCGTAACACCGCCGAGAGATGGATCCTGGAAAGCAGCTCCGGCGGCTGGCACCATCCGGTCCACATCCACTTCGAGGAGGGACGGGTCGTCACCACGAACGGCGTCGCGCCGAAGCTGAAAATCCGCCAGGACATTTACCGCGTGGGCAGGGACCACAACCGGGTGGAACTGCTGTTGCGCTTCCGCGACTTCCCGGAACCGGACTACTACCGCAACCGCATACCGAAAACGCGCCGCCCCTATGGCCCCAACCAGGTCGCGGGCGCCGCGCCCACCTACCGCCACAAGAACGAGCACAACCGCTGGGTCATGCACTGCCACAACCTGACCCACGAGGATCACGCCATGATGCAGACGTGGCACATCATTCCGGGGCCGAGCGACACATAGGCGTGGCCGCAGTCACACCCCCCTCCAGGGGCCGCCGGCGTCATGCCGGCGGCCTTTTTCTTTGCCGACGGGCGCGCTTTCCGCACCCTTCGAGACGCGCCCCCTCATCCTGAGCGCCGCGCGACAGCGCGCGGCGAAGGGCGGGCGCCCTCAGGGTGAGGAAAGCGCGAAATAAGACCTCGTCCCGAGGAGGCGCGTAGCGCCGTCTCGAAGGACGAGATTCCTGTCCCGTCAAATGCGATTGCCCTGCCTTGCGGGGGAGGCAGCGAGCAAAGCGAGCGGGCGGGGGTGGGCCGGCGATCGCGCGTCTCGGCATAAGACAAAATTAAGCATAACCGCCAGAAAGCTCAAATCGACCCGCGGCCACAAGATTGGTTTCCCTTAGCCGTCTTTTTATCTTTTGCCCCTAAATTTGCCCTTCATTTTGCACCATTTTTCGCTGGGGGTTGGGAATGCAGGGCCGTCGCGGGTTGATCAACGGAGTTCTGGCCGGCACGGGCGCCGCCATGATCGCGGCCAACCGGGCGCGGGCCGAGAACGTGAAAGCCGTGTCCGCCGGCGTCCCCAAGTGGGTCCAGGCCAACGCGATCCCCAATGTCGAGGTCGTCAACCAAGCCGGCCAAAAGCTGCGTTTCTACGACGACGCGATCAAGGACAAGGTGGTGCTGGCGAACGCGTTCTTCGCCGAATGCGGCGACGTCTGCCCGCTGGTCACCGATAACCTGAAGCGGGTTCACGCCATGTTCGGCGGGCGCGTGGGACGCGACCTGCACATGATCTCGATCTCGCTCAAGCCGGATCGCGACAGCCCGGAACTGCTGAAGCAGTTCGCGGAAGTGTACGGCATCGGTCCGGGCTGGCAGCTCCTGACCGGCGCGCCGGCCGACATGCTGGCGGTGCGCAAGAGCCTGGGCTTCACCGATCCCGATCCTGCACTCGACGTTCTGGCCGACACCCATACCGGCATCCTGCGCTACGGCAACGACGCGCTGAAGCGCTGGGGCGGCTGTCCGGCGCTGGGCCGGCCGGATGGCATCTATTTTTCCGTGACGTCGTCGGTGATGGACGCCGGCATCGGCAGGCCGGCGGTGCCGGCGGCGACATCGAACGAACCGAATCATCCACACCACCAGCATGACAAGACCTGAGGGGGACGTTTCATGAAGACCCGCAAACAACTCGAGATCCGCCGCCAGTTGGAGCTGCTGCACCAGGCGACGGCGGCGAAACTGACGCGCCGCGAGGCGCTGAAAATGGGGCTGCTCGCCGGCACGGCGGGAATCCTGAATACCGGCGGCGCGTTGGGCCAGGAAACCGGCGACGACGTCGTCGTCTCGAACCTGGCGCCGAGCCCGCCCACCACGCCATGGGCGGAAGCGATGCCCGTTTCGGCCAAGATGTCGGCGTCGTCGGCCTTCGCGCCCATCTCGCCGCGCCAGTATTGGAGCCGCTTCCCGGCGGTGAAGCACCACAAGACCTACGTCAAGCCGGGGCTGCACAGTTTCCACCCGGATTTGGGCGCGCCCAGCACTATTTGGGGCTTCGACGGCAAATTCCCGGGCAAGACGCTCGACATGCGCTACGGCCAGCCGGTGCTGCTGCGCGTCTATAACCAGCTTCCGCCGCTGGCTTCGCATACGGGCTTCGGCATTCCCCAGGTCAACAGCCATATGCATAACTTCCACACCGCCTCCGAATCCGACGGCGGGCCGTGGAATTGGTCCAATCCGGGCGAATATCGCGATCACCATTACTGCCTGGCGCGCGCCGGCTTCAGCCAGGACCCTGGCATGTACCCGGAGGAACACCGCACCTGGCATCCCAACGGCGCCTTCGGCGGCGATGCGCGCGAGACGCTCAGCACGCTGTGGCTGCACGCCCACCGGCCCGAGTTCACGGCGGCCAATGCCTACAAGGGTCAGGCGCAGATGACGCGGGTGTTCGACGAACTCGACACCGGCAACGAGCAGGACGCGAATCCCCTGGCGTTCCGCCTGCCCAGCGGCGCCTATGACGTGCCGATGGTCATCGCCGACAAGCATTTCGACGCGGAAACCGGGCAGTTGGTCTTCGACCAGTTCAATACCGACGGCTTCCTCGGCGACAAGACCACCGTCAACGGCAAGATCCAGCCTTTTTTCAACGTCAAGCGCCGCAAGTACCGATTCCGCATCCTCAATCCCGGGCCGGCGCGCATGTACCGGCTGGTGCTTCGCTACGACGGCCTGAACCATCCGTTCCACTATATCGCCGACAACGGCAACCTGCTCGAGCGGCCGATCGTCCGCACCGTCGCGGAATTCTGGCCGGCCGAGCGCCACGAGATCGTCATCGACTTCACCAACTTCCCCGAGGGGGCGACGGTCCACCTCTGCAACAACATGGGGATGGACAGCGGTCGCAAGGCCGCCCGCCACGACTTCCTGAACCCGGACGAGGGCGGCAACCAGTTGCTGCAATTCCGGGTAGGGGCAACCGTCTCCGACCCCAGCCGCGTTCCGTCCTTCTTCCGCCCCTTCCCCGACATCAACATGGACGAGGTGGTGCAGACGCGGAACTTCAGGTTCGAGCGCACGAACGGCATGTGGGCGGTGAACGGCCAGTTCTGGGATCCGCAGCAGGACCACAGCACCTCGTTCCTCAACAATCCGCCGTATCAAATTCGGCGCAACACCGCCGAGGTGTGGAAAATTGCTAACAATTCGGGCGGCTGGGAACACCCCGTTCACGTCCATTTCGAGGAGGGCCAGGTTTTTCTCAACAATGGCGCCCCGGTAGGTAACAAGACGCGTCAGGATGTATATCGCGCGGGGAAAAACACGTCGCTCGATGTGTTCCTGCGCTTCCGCGACTTCCCGGATCCGGACTTCTACGCCGATCCGACGAAGCCCGGTCATCCGAACTCGCGTAACCGCTACGTCATCCACTGCCACAATCTGACGCACGAAGACCACGCCATGATGGCGACGTGGAACATCGTGCCCTAGGGGCGAACGCCGTCCTCGGGATGGATTGATTTGAGATGGATCGTTAAAGGGCCGCCGGCGTCACGCCGGCGGCCTTTTTCTTGCGGGAACGGGCGCGCCGATCAGGCACGCAAAAAACCCCAGGCGGCAAACCGGCCGCCGCGCCTCACGCCGGACGAGGAGTGTGGTGGCGCGCTATTTCAGACTGGCGATTTCGTCCTTGATTCGCAATTTCTGCCGTTTCAACTCGGCAAGCCGTACGTCATCGGGGTGGGGCCGATGGACTTCTTCCTGGATGGCGGTGTCGAGAAAAGAGTGTTTTTGCTTCAACTGCTCGATATGAGAATCGAGATTCATCCGCTTCCCTCCGCGTTTCAGAGAGCGCGACCGGCCTAGGTCCGTGCCGACCGCGGCGCATTTATTACAGCACAGGCAAAGGTTAAAGTCAGCATCGCAATTGGGGTAATCCAAGAGAAACCTCTTGTGCAAGCTTGGACGCCGATGTCGCGTTCGGGTAAGGTTCGTTCATGGCCGCAACCCGTCTCGTGGTGGGAATTACCGGCGCCTCGGGCGCGGTCTATGGCGTGCGGCTGCTGGAGGCGCTGCGCGAGCTGAAGGTCGAGTCGCACCTGGTGATGTCCAGGGC
>CAZIVY010000100.1:0-3028 GCA_964542505.1 uncultured Rhodospirillaceae bacterium | reverse complement strand
AGATTGAGCTGCTCCTGCACCACGCCCGGCTCCACCCAGATGGTGCGCGCCGCCGCGTCGAATTCGAGCGTGCGGTTCAAGTACTTGCTGGTGTCTACCACCAAGGCAGCGCCCACGGTCTGGCCGATTTGCGAGGTGCCGCCGCCGCGCGGCAACACCGGCACGCCCGTTTCGCGGGCGATCTGGACGGCGCGCACAATGTCCTGTTCGTTGCGCGGGATTACCACCCCGAGGGGTTCGATCTGGTAAATCGACGCATCGGTGCTGTAACGCCCGCGGCTGTAGGCGTCGAACAGCACCTCGCCTTCGATCTCTCGGCGCAGCCGCGATGCCAAAAGGCTGTTTTCGACCCGTGAAATCGCGGCCTCCTATTGCGCCTCGTGCGCAAGTATGCAAAATGCACAGTGTAGTTTCATTATGCTCCCCGCGCCGAACACCGGCAAACACCGTCGCCATCACGCGGGCAGTACCTGCCTGAAACGATCGAATCGTATCGGCACAGCGGTTAAATGAGGTATTGACTATGTCATACCGAAGCGGCCGTCACTTTCTGCAAATCCCCGGGCCCACCAATGTGCCCGACCGGGTGTTGCGAGCGATGGACGGTCCGACCATCGATCACCGTGGTCCGGATTTCGCCAAACTCGTTCTGTCGCTGCTGGAACGCCTCAAACCGATTTTTAAAACGTCCGGCGACATCGTCATCTATCCATCGTCCGGCACCGGCGCCTGGGAAGCGGCGCTGGTCAATGCGCTCTCGCCGGGCGACAAGCTACTGATGTTCGAGACCGGCCAGTTCGCCGTGCAGTGGCAGCGCATGGCGACGAATCTCGGGTTGAACGCCGAGATCGTTGCCGGCGACTGGCGTCACGGGATCGATCCGGCACAGCTGGAAAGCCGGCTCGCGGCGGACCGCCAGCACACCATCAAGGCGGTCGCCGCGGTACACAACGAAACCTCGACCGGCATCACCAACCGTATCGCCGACCTCCGCCAGGCGATTGACCGCGCCCAACACCCGGCGCTGCTCATGGTGGATACCATCTCCTCGCTTGCCTCGATCGATTACCGCCACGACGAATGGGGCGTGGACGTCACCGTCGCCGGCTCGCAAAAGGGCTTGATGCTGCCGCCGGGCCTGAGCTTCAACGCCATCAGCGAAAAGGCGCTGGCGGCCTCGCGCACCGCGCGCCTGCCCAAATCCTATTGGGACTGGCAGCCGATCCTGGCCGCCAACGCCGCCGGGGCCTTTCCCTACACGCCCGCCACCAACCTGCTTTATGGGCTGCGCGAGGCGCTTGTGATGCTGGAGGAAGAGGGCCTCGAAAACGTATTCGCCCGCCACGACCGGCACGCCGAGGCGACGCGCCGCGCCGTGCGCGGATGGGGCCTGGAGGTGCTGTGCGCCGACGAGGGCGAATATTCGAGCTCGCTGACGGCGGTGGTCATGCCCTCAGGGCTAGACGCGGACGCCGTGCGGGCGGTCATACTGGACCGCTTCGACGTGTCGCTCGGCGCCGGGCTTGGCAAATTGAAAGGGCGGCTGTTCCGCATTGGCCATCTCGGCGACTTCAACGACGTAACCTTGGCGGGAACGCTGTGCGGGGTGGAAATGGGGATGAAGGTCGCCGGCGTGCGCCTGCTGGCAAGCGGTGTCGCCGCCGCCTTGGACTATCTCGGCGAGGAAGCGGCGCGCTCGGGGTCGCGGGCCACGGCGGCCTGATCCGGCCGATGCGGCGCAACCGATGAGCGGCGCGATCCTGGTCGAGCGCGAGGGCGACATCGCCACCGTGGTCCTGAATCGCCCTGAGCGCCTCAACGCCCTCGATCTGGCGGCGTGGCGGCGTGTCGCCGAGGTGGCGCGGGATCTCGGGCAAGACGACGCGCTCCGCTGCATCGTTTGGCGCGGCGCTGGCGGCAAGGCCTTCGCCGCCGGCGCCGACATCGCCGAATTTTCCCGCGAACGGAACGATATCCCGCAGGCCCGCGCCTATGGCGACGCGGTTCACGCGGCGATGAAGGCGGTGAACGAATGCCGCCACCCGACGGTGGCGCTCATTCAAGGCGCGTGCGTGGGCGGCGGCCTCGAATTGGCGGCTTGTTGCGATATTCGCATCTGCGCCGCTTCGGCGCGCTTCGGCGTGCCGATCAACAAGCTCGGCCTGACGCTGGGCTGGGAGGAAATGCGCGGGCTGTTGAATCTGGTGGGGCCGGCGGGGGCGCTGGAAATCCTGCTCGAGGGCCGCGTCTTCGACGCCAAGCGGGCGCATGAATTGGGTCTCGTCGCCCGCGTCGCCGCCGACGACCAGGTGGTGGAGGAAGCCTATGCCACCGCGCGCTGCATCGCCGATGGCGCGCCGCTGGCGGCCCGCTGGCACAAGCGCTTTGTCCGCCGCTTGGCTGATCCCCGCCCGCTGTCCCCGGCCGAGCTCGACGAAGGCGTGGCCGCCATGGGCACCGAGGACTACCGCATCGGCGTCAGCGCTTTCCTGGCCAAGCAGAAGCCGCGCTTCAAGGGGCGGTAGAGCATGATGCGATTGAGATTGAAGCACTCCCTCTGCTTGGTCATTGCGAGGCGCGGGACGCGCCCCGCACGCGTAGCGTGCCAAGCACGCGGGGCAATCCAGGGTTGCAAACAAAGGCCGTGCCGTATCGTTCCTGGATTGCTTCACTTCGTTCGCAATGACGCGGTGGGGACAACGATTCAAACCAAAATCATCTTGCGCTAGTGTTGTGGTTTCAACGCTTGATTCCCAATCAACGCATTGGAACCACAACACATCGTATTGGTTTTGCTAGTGTTACGACTCTGACGGTTCGGGAACGAAACGTCGGAGTCGTAACACTAGGCTCGCCGCTTGAACGCGCGGTTGTGCTATGCTGAAACGAATAGATCGAGCACCCATGCCCCCCACCGACCGCACCGCCAAGTTCCGCATCGGCCAAGTCGTGCGCCACCGGCTTTTTCCTTTTCGCGGCGTCATTTTCGACGTCGATCCGGTGTTCAATAACACCGAGGAATGGTGGC
>CAZIVY010000099.1:0-6079 GCA_964542505.1 uncultured Rhodospirillaceae bacterium | reverse complement strand
GTTGTTGGTCAGCGCGTTGCAGAACGCCGTCTCCGCCGCCGAACCGCGCGGCCCCATGATGAGATCGATATGGGCCACTTCGTTGCCATCGCCAACCAGCGACTCGCCCACCATTACCTTGTTGATCTTGGCCATTGGATTATTCCTCCCTTGATTGATAAACCCGCGTTCCTAAAATCCCCTATGCGGAGCCATCCTTGTCTTCAGCATCCGCCAGCGTAGCGAACGGACCGGTTGGCCAGACGGCACCCCTGATGAAAGAGGATAGGGGCGAAATCGTAGCCTCAACCCGCCACTGTCAGCAAGAACCTATTTTTCTCCTAGGGCTTAGGGCGATCCAAGGCCTCGGCGAACAGACTGGCAACGGTGAGGTCGGCGCTGGTGCCCGGATTGATGCCCGCGCCCTTCAACGCGGCGTCGAAGGCCAGCAAATCCGCCAAGGCATCCTCGGCGCGCGTCCTCCGGCGGAATCGCGCCGCGTGGTCCCTGGCTTCGGTCCGCACCCGGTCGGCGGTGGCGGCGCCGTGCTTGCGCGCCACATGGCTGTCGGGAAACCGCGCCAGGAATTCGAGATAGACCTGGGTAATCGCCCATTCGCTGTTCCCCCAGCGACCCCGCGCCGCCTTGAACTCCGGAATCCCGACCTCGAACACGTCGGCATATCGGCTCGCATATTGTCGCGCGACGCGGTCCCTTGGCGCCGCGAGTTTCATCGCCGCTAGCAAGGTTCCCGTGGGCGGTTGGCGCACGTCCTCCGCTGTGCTGTCCCCAAGCCCGGCGGGATTGGCCAGGCGAATGGCCGAATAGGCCAGTTCGGCGTCCTTTTGGTCCAGCGCCTCCAGGACCTTGCCCAACCGTCCGCGAAAATTTCCGCCATGGGGGCTTTGGGCGGCGGCGGCCAGCGGCGCGCACAAGAGAACGATTCCAAGATTGGTGTTGCATTTGACCGCCGCCCATGTCGCCTCGATGGCAGCCAGGATGCGCGAGCCCACGCGGCGTTCGGGGTCGGCGATGAACGGCGCGCTGGCCTCTGCGCTCGCTTCGAAGTCGGCGGCGGTCATGGCGTGACCGGCGGCGCGCGCATGCACATTGCCAGGCTTGATGGCCGCGAGCTCGGCGCGGCACGCGGCGATATAGGCGGACGCAACGGCGGAGTCGGCGCTCACGAAGCGGCGTCGAGTACCGCCGCCGGGGTCGATGGACGCCCCGCTTCCGTCCGCCGCGGTATCCTGCCGGCGAGGAAGCGCGCCAGGGCGGCGGCGATGTCGATGCCGCTGGCCCGTCCCAGCGCCTGCCACGCCGGCATGGAGTTGACCTCCAGCACCAGATGACGGCCATCGCGGTCGGCGACGATATCGACCCCCGCGTAATCGGCGCCCACCGCCGCCGCCGCGGCCACCGCCAGGTCGGCGACCGCCCCTTCCGCCGCCACTTTTTCGCAGCGCGCGCCAAGGGCGGCGTTGGTGCGCCACTCGACGCCGTGCCGGATCATCGCCGCTTCGGCGCGGCCGCCGACGACGAACACCCGCCAGTCGCGCCAGCCCTCGCCCTCCCCCGCCACATAATGCTGGAGGTAATAGAGCCCGGCGACCTCGTCCGCGGCCGGCAATTCCGCGCCGTCGGCGATCAATTTGAGCCCCCGCCCGCGCGACCCGAACAACGGTTTCAGCACCAGCGGGCGGCCGCCGCGCGCCTCGCGGCGCACGATGGCCGCCGCCGCATCGCGCGATTCCACCGTCCACGTAGGCGGCGTCGGCAATCCGGCGGCCTGCAACAGGAAACTGGTCATGGACTTGTCCACGCAGCGCTCTATCGCGCGCGCGTCGTTGCACACCGGCACGCCCAGTTCCCGCAACGCGTGCAGCACCCCGAGCCGCGCCGTCACCTGCTCGAAGCTTCCGGCGCTGACGCTCCGCACCAGGCCAGCGTCCGGCAGCGCGTCGCCGAAGCCCGGCAATTCGAGCCCGTGGCCGTTGCCGGCCAGGCTGAAACCGCAGTCCTTGAGCGACAAGCGAACCGCCTCGACGCCGAGCGCCGCGAATGAACGCATCAGGCGCCGCGCATGGCCGTCGTCGCCATCGGCGAACAGCGCAACCCGTGGCGCGGCGCTCATGTCCCGCCGCCAAACGAGCGGTCGATCAAGGCGGCGTTCACCTCGCCGGCGCGAAAGCTTTGCCCGCTTTCCACCGCCGTCACCACCACCCTGGCCGGGCTGAACAGCAGGCGGTCGATGGCGTAGAAGTCGCCCTTGGCGGCGGCGAAGATTTCGCCGAACGGACGGCCATAGTCGCGCGAGGTCCGGCTGGGCAGGCGCTCCGCCAGGTCCTTGGCCTCGTCGTCGGGTCCGAGCACATAAAGCTGCACGTCGCCGCCATAGATGATGGCGTCGTTGGTGCGCCCCATGGCCGCCAGAAAACCGGGCGCCGGCGGCGGCAAGGGCGCCGCGCCCATGCCATCCACGATGCGATCGAGCGCGAACCCTATTTCATGCGCCTTGTGCAGCGCCACTTCCAGCGAGCGCGCCACGATTTGCACCGTGCCGGCCAGGCTTTGGGTCGGCGTCATCACCACGCTCAGTTTCTCGGGCGCGACGGCGCAAGCGCCCGCCACCTTGTCGATCAGGCCCAAGGGCGGCGGCTTGTCCACTTCCAGCACCAGGACAGCGTCATCGGCCTTGTCGAGGTAGCCCAGTTCCTGGAACAGCGGCTCGACCCCCGCCAGCGCCCGCGCCGGCCCCGACCCCAGCGCCATATAGGCGTCCGCGCCCTCGCCCAGGGTGATCTGCCAGCCGGCATATTGGCTGCCGAGGCAGGCGAGCACCGGATCGCTCGCATGCACGCAAATGGTCCACGGCCAGCGCGGGAGCGATCCCCCGCACTGAAGGGTGACATGACCCAATCCGCCCAGGCAGATTTCCGCCACCCGCAATCCGGCCTCGATGCCGCCCCGGCAAGCGATGCCGGCGTCGATCAGGGTGCAACCCGACGCGGCGCGCTCGACGCGTACGCGCAAGCCCGCCGCCTCGTCGATCAGCCGCCGAACCAGGACTTGCGCGCCGAGATTGACGCTCGGCCTTTTGCCGGGGGACATGCGCGCGCCTATCCCGCCGCTGCTGGCAGCTTATGGCCAGCCGCCGCCCCATCCAATAACGCACGAGCCAGGCCCAGCCGTGCCTTCGCCAAAACGCGCGCCGCGTCGATGGTCGGCGCTTCCGCCATGACCGTGCACACCGGCGCCCCGCGGGCGATGGCGGCTCCAGCCGCCGGGCGGTCGGCGATCCAATCCGGCCAATCGTCGACTTCCGGCGCCGCCAGCGGCGCGTCCGCGTGCAGGATCGCAATCGCCCGCGCCGGCGTGTCGTGCCGCGAAAGCGCCGGCAACCGGCCGCCGCACGCGGCGACGTGATGGGCGAAAAGTTCGCCGCCGGCAACGCCATCGAACACGTCCACATTGGCCCCGGGCCGGGGATTGATTTCCAGCCCAACCAAGTCATCGCCGTCCGCCATGGCGTCGAGGCTGTTAAGGCCCACCAAGCCCAGCTCCGGCGCCAGCGCCGCAACCCACTGGCTCATGTGTTGCCGCTGGCGCGGGCTGAGTTTCCCCGGCTGCGCCAAGCCGCCGAAGCGATAGGGCGAGCCTGCCGCTGGCGCCGTCATCTGTTCGGCGAACCCCACCACCACCGCCCGCTGGCCATCGGCCAGGAACGACACCGACACCGGCCGCCCGCGCGCCAGGCGCTGAAAATAAACCCCGTCCGCCACCCTGCCTTCACGCGCCGGCCGTACATGGCCGCCCCCTGAACCGCCAGCGCGCTTTTCCAACCACCCCGCCAGGTCGGCGGGCGGGCGCAGGCGCGTTTCGGGATGCGGGATGCCGAGGCGATCCAGAGCTGCGGCTATTTGCGCCGGGTCGTTGCAGCGGGCCACCGTCGCCGGCGAATTGCCGCACAGCCGCCGCCCGGCGGCCAGTTGCGCCAACAGGTCCGCCCGGCCATCGAACCCGGCCCCGTACACCAAGGCGTGCGGCGGCTCCGCGCCCGCGGGCGCCAGGCGCGCGACCGCCGCCAGCAAATCGGAAGCGTCGAAACCTGACGCCGGGCCGCCGGCGACCACGGCAACGGCGTCCGCCGCGTCACGCGTATCGCTGTCGCCGAACAGGTCCGCGACCGCGATGCGCCGGCCGCCGCGCCGCGCCGCTTGGGCGAGCGCCCGCCCCGACAACGCCACGATCAGGATCACCGCACAAGCTCGCGCGCCAGCCGGTAGGCATCGCGGAAATCGAGGCAAAGCGCCTTGTCGGATTTCGTCATCCTTTGCAGCAAGCCGAATTGGACGCGGTACTTGATGCCGCCAATGGCCAGCGGGCCGATGCCGACCCCCATGGTGCCGGCGAGCGCCTTGCCGTCGTCCTGGGCGCCAATTCCGGCGATCCCGGCGGGCGGCACCGCGTTCACGTCGGCGGCGACTTTCAGGTTGCGCGCGTTCTTCAGGTGCGCCGCCCCGATCACCTCGACCCCGGCGCGGCCGGCGCACAGCAACACGTCCGACTGCTCCACCGCCGTGGACTTGAGCGCATCGGTGCTGGCGTCGGCAGCGGCGATATCGACGCCGAATCGCGCCTTGGCGGCGTCGGCGAATCGGGCCACGCGCTCGGCCCCGTCATAGCCCATGAGCGTCACCTTGGCGCCTTCGCCGGCGGCGATCACGGCGGCGGAGAAGCCGACCACGCCCGTGCCGCCGAATACGCTGACCCGCCGGCCGGACCAGCTCAGGCCGCGTCCCTGGCCGTGGCGCGACTTCAGCTCTTTTTCCACCCGCGCCACCATGGCCGCCGCGGTGGTGAACGATCCCGCCGGATCCGCGAACAGCGAGATTTCGAAGGGCGGAAACATCGCCGCCCGGCCGGCGTCCAGCATGTCCAGCGCCTGGATGGCGTTCTTGCCGCCGATGAAAAAGCCGGTGCGCGCGGCTGAAGCGGGGGGGCGCGAAAACATCGCGTCCTGCACCAGGCCGCGCACGTCGCCCACCTCGACGCCGGCATAGGGAATGACGGCATCGAAGCCCGCGTCGATCGCCATGTTGACGTCGAAGGGGCTGATGTTCCTCTGCGGGCTCAACATGTGCAGGATGTTGCGCGTCGCCAAACTCGATCCTCCCCCACTTGAACCATCACCCGCGGTCAAGTTTTATCCGAACGCGGCCCGCCGCGCCACGCCTAGTGGATTGGCGCTAACGAATGATTCCCGATCAATGCCTTCCCAACCCTGTCATCGCCGGGCTTGACCCGGCGATCCACGAATCCTGGATGCCCGGATCAAGTCCGGGCATGACGACGGCAGGGAACGAGACGTTAGAGTCAGCACACTAGTAGCCGCCATCGCTGATCCGCGCCCCAGGTGGCGTTGCCGCCAATATATAGCGCGCAAGGCGCGCCGGGCGCGGACCATGGATGAAGGGTACAAAACTATTGAATCCGTACCACTTTCGCGACTTCGTGAGTGGCGTGTCGCGACCCGCGAAGTCGCGAAAGTCGGTACTAGACACCCCCCACCCTGCAAACCGCTTCGCGGTTTGCGCCTCCCCCAAAAGGGGGGGGGGAAACTACAACCTCCCCCTCGACGGGGGAGGCCGGTGCCCTTCGGCGCGACCCCCTCACCCTGAGCGCCGCGCGAAGCGCGCGTCGAAGGGCGGGACGCCGCCTAGCGGCGGCTCCCCAGGGCAAGGCGCGCGTCGCTCGGGACAGGGGCGCCGGGTGGGGATGGCGGGCTTCATACCCGTTAACCAGCCATTAACTAACACGAAAGCAATATTGACCATTGCTTAATCGGCTTCGAACCAAGACGAGGCGATATATGCCGAAAGTTACATCCGACTTTTTGGACATGATCCCGCCGCCTGGCGACCGCCGCGGCGCCAATCCGCCCCTGCGCGCACGCGCGGCGCGGCCGAAATGGCATCTCGTCTATTACGCGCTGGCGGCGTTCGACCTGCTCGCCGTGGGCGGCGGCCTCTACCTCAACCACAAGATCATGGCGATCTACGAGGACTCGATCGAGGTCAATCAGCATTGGGCCGAGCGC
>CAZIVY010000098.1:0-2630 GCA_964542505.1 uncultured Rhodospirillaceae bacterium | reverse complement strand
GTGTCGGCGGTGACTCGCTTCGAGCAAGGCTTTCTCGCCGACATGCGCACCAAGCACCGCGACCTGCTCGAAACCGTTCGCCGCGAGCAGGCGCTCTCGGCCGACACCGAGGGAAAACTGAAGGCCGTCCTCGACAACTACACCCGCGCCTTCGCTTAATGCTCACTTTCGTCGGTAGGTCAATCGCCATGGTCGACGTTGGGAGAACGAAAGTGAGCACAGAATCATTGGCTTGTGCCCGATCGCGTGCGCCGTGCCCGGTGGCACGGAGCCGTGCGAGCGGGCACTAGGCCGCAACCGCCATGCCCAGCCTCAAAAGCCTGCGTGTCCGCATCTCTAGCGTCAAGGCCACGCAAAAGATCACCAAGGCGATGAAAATGGTGGCGGCGTCCAAGTTGCGCCGCGCCCAGGAGGCGGCCGAAGCCGGACGCCCCTACGCCCAGGGCATGGAGCGTCTCTTGGCCTCGCTGGCGTCGAGCGAAGGCGATCGCGACGACGCGCCGCGCCTCCTGGTGGGCAGCGGGCGCGACGCCACCCACTTGTTCATTGTCGCCACCGCCGAGCGCGGCCTTTGCGGCGCCTTCAATTCCTCCATCGTCCGCCTGGCGCGCCGGCGCGCCGACGAACTGCTCGCCGCCGGCAAGACGGTGAAAATCCTCTGCGTCGGCCGCAAGGGGCGCGATCAGCTTCGCCGCGGCCACGGCGGCCGCATCCTCGACACCATCGAACTGCGCGGGGTGAAGCGCCTGAGCTTCGCCGTCGCCCAACCGATCGCCCAACGGGTGATCGCCATGTTCGAGGCGGGCGAGTTCGACACCTGCACCATTTTCTACAACCGCTTCAAGTCGGTGATGACGCAAGTACCCACCGGGCAGCAATTGGTGCCGATCCATTTGCCCGACTCGGCCGCCCCCGGCGCCGATCTGGGCGGCGCGGTGCACGAGTTCGAGCCCGACGAGGAGGACCTTCTCGCCCTTCTTTTGCCGCGCAACGTGGCGACGCAAATCTACCGCGCGCTGCTGGAAAACGCCGCCTCCGAGCAAGGCGCGCGCATGTCCGCCATGGACAGCGCCACCCGCAACGCCGGCGACATGATCCACCGGCTGACCTTGAACTACAACCGCACGCGCCAGGCGGCGATCACCAAGGAACTGATCGAAATCATCTCCGGCGCCCAGGCGGTTTAGCGATGAAGGATGCATTTCGTATGGAACGCGAAAGCGGAGCACGGGCATGACCACGAATGTCGTAGGCCGCGTCACCCAGGTCATCGGGGCGGTGGTGGATGTACAGTTCGACGAGGATCTGCCGCCGATCCTCAACGCCTTGCACTGCCAGAACCAGGGCGGCCGCCTGGTCCTCGAGGTGGCGCAGCATCTTGGCGAGGGCACCGTGCGCACGGTGGCCATGGATTCGACCGAGGGCTTGGTGCGCGGCTTGGCGGTCACCGATTCGGGCGCGCCCATCATGGTTCCCGTCGGCCCGGAAACGCTCGGCCGCATCATCAACGTGGTGGGCGAGCCGGTGGACGAGCGCGGCCCCCTTAACGCCAAACAAACCCGCGCCATTCACCAGCCGGCGCCCTTGTTCGTCGATCAGTCGACCGAGACCCAGGTGCTGGTCACCGGCATCAAGGTGATCGACCTGCTGGCGCCTTACTCCAAGGGCGGCAAGGTCGGGCTTTTCGGCGGCGCCGGCGTCGGCAAGACCGTCATCATCATGGAATTGATCAACAACATCGCCAAGACCCATGGCGGCTATTCGGTCTTCGCCGGCGTCGGCGAGCGCTCGCGCGAGGGCAACGACCTCTATCACGAGATGGTCGAATCGGGCGTCATCAAGCTCGACGGGCCGGGGTCGAAGGCGGCGCTGGTTTACGGCCAGATGAACGAGCCGCCGGGCGCCCGCGCCCGCGTCGGCCTCACCGGCCTGACGCTGGCCGAATATTTCCGCGACGTCGAAGGCCAGGACGTGCTGTTCTTCGTCGACAATATTTTCCGCTTCACCCAGGCGGGATCGGAAGTCTCGACGCTGCTGGGGCGCATTCCCTCCGCCGTCGGCTACCAGCCGACGCTGGCCACCGACATGGGCACGCTGCAGGAACGCATCACCTCCACCAACAAGGGCTCGATCACCAGCGTGCAGGCGATCTACGTGCCCGCCGACGACCTGACCGACCCCGCCCCGGCGACCTCGTTCGCGCACCTTGACGCCACCACCGTGCTCTCGCGCCAGATCGCCGAGCTCGGCATCTACCCGGCGGTGGACCCCCTCGATTCCACCTCGCGCATTCTCGATCCGCGCGTCGTCGGCGACGAGCACTACCGCGTCGCCCGCGAGGTGCAGCGCATCTTGCAGACTTACAAGAGCCTGCAGGACATCATCGCCATTCTCGGCATGGACGAGCTGTCGGAAGAAGACAAGCTGACGGTGGCGCGGGCGCGCAAGATCCAGCGCTTCCTCAGCCAGCCCTTCGACGTGGCGCAAGTGTTCACCGGCACGCCGGGCGTGCAGGTGCCGCTCGAGGAAACCATCCGCGGCTTCCGCGAGATCTGCGAGGGCAAGCACGACCATCTGCCCGAATCGGCGTTCTACATGGTCGGCGCCATCGAGACCGCCACCGCCAAGGC
>CAZIVY010000097.1:0-6457 GCA_964542505.1 uncultured Rhodospirillaceae bacterium | reverse complement strand
AAGGGCCAGGGGCGCTTCGCCCTCATCCCCGCCGGCCGTCACGCACCCTTGTTGCAACGCATGGTGCTTCTCAAGGGCGCCGGCGAGGGCGCGCGGCGCTTCTACCGCTACATTCAGTCGCCGGCGGCAGCGGCCGTGCTGGCGCGCCACGGGTTTCAGCCGCCGCCGCGCTGATGCTAAAAGGCAAAGGGTGAACTGGAACGCCCTCGAACTTTCCCTCAGCCTCGCCTTCGCCACCGGCGCGGTGCTGATACCGCTGGCGCTGGTCGCGGCGCGGGCGCTGGCCTGGGGAGATTTTCGCGGCAAGACGGCGCTCGAGGCGGCCATCGCATTGCCGCTGGTGCTGCCGCCGACGGTGCTGGGCTATTACCTGCTGGTGGCCATGGCGGGCGCCGCGCCGCTGGGGCAGGCCTATCACCTGTTGACCGGGCGCACGCTGGTGTTCTCTTTCGACGGGCTGTTGCTCGCCTCCATCATCGTCAACCTGCCGTTCGCGGTGCAGCCCATGCAGCGCGCCTTCGAGGCCATCCCGCCGGCGGTGCGCGAGGCCGCGTGGTGCAGCGGCTTGTCGCCCTGGCGGACGTTCTGGCGCATCGAATTGCCGCTCGCCTGGCCCGGCGTCGTGTCGGCGCTGGCGTTGACGCTCGCCCACACCATGGGCGAGTTCGGCGTCGTGCTGATGGTGGGCGGCAGCATCCCCGGCGAAACGCTGACCATGTCCATCGCCATTTACGACCGCGTGCAGGCGCTCGACGGCGCCGGGGCCGGAATCATGTCGGCGATCCTGCTCGCGGTGTCGTTCGCCACCATCGCCCTCGTCTATGCGCTCACCGGCCGGCGCGCGCGCCGCCATGGATAGCTCGCCAGCCAGTAGCGGCCTGGTGGCCGAGTTGCGCCAGGAGACGCCCATTCCGCTCGCCGCCGAACTGAAATGCGCGCCGGGCGAGCTGCTCGCTCTGGTGGGCCCGTCGGGCGCCGGCAAGACCACCGTGCTCCGCATGCTGGCGGGCCTTGCCCGGCCGCAAGCGGGGCGCATCATGTGCGGCGGCGAGACCTGGTTCGATGCCGCCGCCGCCATCCATCGCTCGCCCCAGCGCCGCCGCGTCGGGCTGGTTTTCCAGGACTATGCCCTCTTCCCGCATGTGAGCGCGGAGGGCAATGTGGCGCTGGCGCTCGGCCATCTTGCGCCGCACGCCAGGGCGGCGCGGGCGCGCGAGTTGCTGGCGCTGGTTCACCTGGCCGGTCTCGAGGCGCGGCGGCCGGCGGAACTTTCCGGCGGCCAGCGTCAACGCGTGGCGCTGGCGCGCGCGCTCGCCCGCGACCCGGCGGTGTTGTTGCTCGACGAGCCCTTCGCCGCCGTGGACCAGATGACGCGCCGCAAGCTGCAACGCGAGCTGGTGGGACTGCGCCGGCGCATCGACGTGCCGACGGTGCTGGTGACCCACGATCTCGATGAAGCGGCGGCGCTGGCCGACCGCATGTGCGTCATCTCCCGCGGCCGCACCTTGCAGGACGGCCCGCCGTCCGAACTGTTGAGCCGCCCGCGCGATGCTCTGGTGGCGCGACTGCTCGGCCTCACCAACGTCTTCGAGGGCGCCGTCATCGCTCAAGCCCCTGAAGCCGGTCTGACAGTGCTCCGCTGGCTCGATTTTGATCTCGAATGCCGCCACAACGCCGCCTTCCCCGTCGGTACGGCGGTTTCATGGGTGGTGCCCGCGTCCTATGTCGTCATGCACCGCCGCGACCGCCCTTCGCGCGGCGAGCGCGAAAATCCGCTGCCGGGCATCATTGGCGAGCTGGCGGCGCTGGGCGAAAACACGGCGGTGACGCTTAATGTGCGCGGCCGCGCCGATGCGCGGCTTGCCTTCACCGTCTCGACCCACGTGGCCGAGCGCAACACGCTTGTTGCGGGAGCGCCGCTGACAGTGTCGCTGCTCGCCGGCGGCATCCACCTGATGGCGAAGACGTCGGCCGCCGACGATCTTTAAGCGCTACCGCCGGGGCTGGGCGGGAGGCGCGGCCGGGGGCTGGCCGGGCGTCGGCCGGCGCAGGCGCGGCCCATCCGGCTGGCCTGGCGCCGCGATACCGGGACCGCCCGGACGGGGAGCGCCTTCGGCGGCGTCGTCCTGCAGGCGGATTTCGGCGGTGCGCTCGCCTTGCAGCACCACGCGGTCGGGATGAATCTCGACCACCAGCCAACCGCGGATCGTCTGCCCCTTCGTCACCCGCGTCACATCGGTTTCGCCGGCGATCTTCAGCAGCGCGACGGTTTCGGCTTGGCCGATGAGGACGCCGACCAAGGTGCCCTCGAAGGGCTTGGGCGGCCCGCTGGAATCGGCCGTTGGCTCTGGCGGCCGGCGGCTTTCGGAGAAGAGCGGGCGCTCGACGGTTTCCGCGAATTGCGCCAGCGGCGGGGGGGCGAATTCAACCACCGTCCTCGGGCCGGGCGATGCGGTGGGCGCTGGCGTGGAGGCGGCGCCGGCGGCCGGCGGCTCGAAGTTCGTGCTCGCTGTCAACTCGACGGCGACGATGGCGCCAAGGCCCAGGCACAGGAGGCCGAGAGCAAGCAGCCAGCGGCCGCCGCCGATCCAATCCAGTCTCATCGTCAGGCGCTCGTTCACGACGCGGGCACCCGCATATAGCCGTAGATGTCGAACGTCACGTTAAGGCTCATCGCCTTGTCCGGCGTTTGGCGCAGGCTGCGGATGGCCCGCGAGCGCATGTCGACATTGTTGAGGAAGAGGTAGGGACTGGCGGATTCGAGGGCGTGGAAGATCTTCTGCACGCCATCGATCTCGGTTTCCATGGTGACGCGGATCGACACCTGGCGGAACCCGGATTCGTCGCGCGTCGGCAGCACCTGGGTGCTGCGCAGAACGGCGGCGCTCGATTCCACCAGGCGCTTGACGCGGTTTTGCATGTCCGCCGCCACCAGTTGCGCGTTGTCGCCGGGAAAGGTGCCCTGGCCGCGTCCGCGCTCGGCCCGCATGGCCCCCACCTGGGCTTGCAGCGAACCCTTTTCCGCCGCCAGCCGCGCGTAACGCGCCACCAAGCTTTGCGCCTTCGCCACGTCCGCGTCGGCGGCGGCGAGCGCATCCAAATAGGGCTGCGGGCCCAGCAGCCACACGATCGCCACAACCGCCGTCAGCAGGCCAAGCGCGGCCGCGCGGCGAACGGGGAGCGAGAGGGCGGTCATTTGCGTTCCTCCGCCTCGAACTCGAAGGCCAGGTTGAAGCGCTCCGATTCCCCCCGCGGCGACTGCGTCACCGGCGAGCGGAACACGGTCTTCTGGAAGACCGGCGATTCCTCGATCAGCGCGATCAGGCTGGAGGCGGATTGGGCGAAACCGGTTATGCGCACCTCGGCCTCGCTGGCGAAAAGCTCGATCAGCCACACCCCGTCGGGCAACACCCGCGACAGCTCGTTCAGCGTCTTGAGCATCGAGGGCGCCTGCTTCTTCTTGTTGCCGAGGAAGCGGCTGTCCTCCGCCACCCGCTCGATCTCCTTGCGCAGGCTCGACGCCGCGTCGGCCTCGACCTTGAACTGCCCCGCCTGGGCGCGCAGTTTTTCCAGTTGCACGCCGCGCTGATGGAATGGCGCCGCCAGCGCCGTCACCATGAGAGCCGCCGCCACCGCGGCCAAGGCGTAGCCCGCCTGGCGCCGCAGCGGCGACAGTGCCCGCGTCTCGACCCGCGGCCGCAGGTTGATCCCGGCGATTTCCGCCGCGTCGGGGCCGACGATGTCCACCGCCGCCGGGTCGACGCCCCAGCGCCGCGCCAGCGCCAGCGCGCCGTCCACCGCCGCCCGCGCCATCAGCACCCACTCGACGCGGATCTGGTTGTTTTGCGGATCGCGCGCGCGCACGCGGCAGTCGAAATAAACCTGCTCGGCCTTGAACGGGGTCTGGCGGTCGATCTGGTGGGTCAGGATCGAACGCAGGCTGGGCTCCGCCGCCACCGGCATGTCGAGATGCTTGCGCAACGCTTGGGCGTCCGGCAGGCGCAACACCGCGTCACCGGACCCAAGGTTGAATTCACGCAGATATTCGGCCACCGCATGGCTCAATACGGCGTCGGCCGTGGCGCCGCGCGGGAACGCGTTGAGGCGCCGCCAGCGACCGTGCCGCCAGTAGCCAAAGGTCACGGTCTGCTCGGCGACGTCGATCAACAGGCGTCCGCGACCGGGCTGCAGCCGCTCGATCAGGCTGGTGGGCGCCATGCCGATCAGCTCGGCCGTCCACCAGCGCCAAAAATCCTGCGCCTGTCGTCCCCATCGCGTTTGCGCCAAGTCGCTTAGCATGGCCATCCCCTGACTCCTCAGTTGGAGCGGTTGGTGCAACGGCGCGTTGCCGCGTCGTACTCGCACGCCCCTTCGCCCATGACCGGCAGCTGCGCCACCAGATCCGGCCACGTCCGCCGGTCGCCGTGGGCGAATTCCACGTCCATTCTCACCAGCATCGGCAACGCCACCTCGCCGCCCCAGGCGTCGTGCCAGCCGGCCTGCTCATCCTCGCCCGGCGCGCCGAAATAGGCGAAGCGCGCCTGGGCGATCCCTTCCAGCAGCACCCGCTCCTCGCGCGCCTGGCCAGCGCCGGCTTGGACGGCGCGACTATCGTCGCCTTGGACGGCGAAATAGCTCTCGCGCGACATGGTCAGCGCCTTGCCCTTGGCGCCGGGTTGCAGCGCCAGGACCACCCATGACAGACCACCATGGCCATAGCGTGGCGACGTCAAGGCGACAAACGCCAGGCGCTCGGGCCCGCCCTCGAAGGCCAGCGTCGACACGAAATTCTTCTTCTCCCTGACCACCGGATAGGTCTCGCTCAACATGCGGCCAATGAATCGGTGGGCGAGCAAGATGTCGCCCGTTTCGTTCTGCCGCCGCTCCACCGCGTCCCACGAGCGCAAGCCAAGCCGCAGGCCGCCGCCCATGGCCACCAGCAGGAAACCTAGCAGCGTCATCGCCACCAGGATTTCGATCAGCGTCATGCCCGCTTCCGCCGCCCGGCCGGGGCGCGCATGTGGGGCTGTTGTGGCAGCGATTTTCATGACGCCGGCGCCAGGCGCAACGAATGGAGCATGAGGCTCTCGGTCGCGCCGCGAGGGCCGGGCCAACGCACCTGGATCCGCACCTGCAGGGCATCGAGAGCCGGCTCCGTCTCGCCCACTCCCCCTCCCTCGCGGTAAGGTTCGATTTCTATTTGCCAGGCGAAGCCATTGGCCTCGGTACCGCCGTGCCTGCCGGCCCGCAAGGGGATTTCCACCCCCACCGCCGCCAGCTTCGATTCCGCCATCAACGCCGCCAGGTTCGCCGCTTCCGCCCGCCGCGTGCCTTCGAGGCCGGTGGAAAAAACCTGCATCACCGACGTTATCGCCACCGCCAGGATGACGAACGCCACCAGCACCTCGAGCAAAGTCAGCCCGCTTTCGGCGTCGGGCGACGGACGACTACCGGCGGTGCGCATGGCGGCTACTCCACCACCGCCACGCGGCCGGTGAGCCAATCCACCCGCACCTCGTACTGCCGCCCTGCCTGCGCCAGGCGCACCCGCCCGCCGGTGGAACCGCCGTCGGGAAAAAACGCGATCCGCGCCGTCGTCGCGTCGAGGCGCTGTTCCTCGGCGGTCAGCAACGAAACGCCAATGCCGGCCGGAAGGCGGCGCCCCTTGGGCTCGCCCTCGACCCGGTAGGCGCCGGTCTCGACGTCGAGAACCAGCGCCGTCTCGCGGTTGCCGGCGATGGCGCGGCCACGCGCCGCGCGCAGGCTGGCCGCCATTTCGCGCGCCGCGCCGCGCGCCTCGACGCCGGGAACCGCCTTGCTGAACAGCGCCGGGACCGCCGACAGCGCAAGGCCCATGATCGCCAGCACGATCAAGAGCTCGATCAGCGTGAAGCCCGCGCACGTGGCTGCGCCAGAAACGGTAATATGACGGGCCGGCATGACGGCGGTTCCGTTACTGCGCCAACTCGTTGACGCTGAGAATGGCGCCGAGCACCGATCCCAGCACCGCGGCGACCATCGCGCCCAGCAACAGCGTCAGCGCCGGCACCAGTATCGCCAGCAGGCGTTCCATCGCCCGCTGCACCTCGGCGTCGTAGATGTCGGCGGCCTTGAGCAGCATGTCGTCCAGCCGCCCGGTCTCCTCGCCCACCTGCGCCAGCTCGCCGATCAAATTGGGGAAGGCGCGCGTCGCCATCAATGGCGCGGCGAAGCCCCGGCCTTCCTTGAGATTCTCCAGCACCCCGTCGAGGGCGCGCGCCAGCACGGCATTGCCCACGGTTTCCTTGGCGATGACCAACGCGCCTAGCAACGGCAGGCCGTTGCGCAGCAGCATGGACAGCGTGCGGCTGAAAAGCGCGGTCTCGTAGCGGCGCACCAAGGTGCCCACCAGCGGCAGGCGCAACATCAGGGCGTCGAGACGCCGGCGCACCGCCGGCCGCGCCGCTTGCCGGCGCGC
>CAZIVY010000096.1:0-3853 GCA_964542505.1 uncultured Rhodospirillaceae bacterium | reverse complement strand
GGTGACCGGCCGGTCGCCCCACAAGTTCAACTGAATGACGTTGAAATTCGCGCGCACATAGGCGTTGATTTCCGGGTCGGCGAAATTGATCGTGTGCGTGTCCTTGCAATAGGGACAGCCGCGCTGCTCCCACATGATGGCCAGGCGCTTGCCGCTCGCCGCCGTGTCCGCCAGATCCTGCTTGAGGTCGAGGAAGGACTGCAAAAACCAGTCTTGCGTGTAAAGCCCGTCCTCGAGCAGCCGGGGTTCGACGCGCTTGGCGTCGGCCGCCCAGGCCGCGCCGGCAAATCCCATCGCTACCGCGAGCCACGCCGCCGCCCAAAATCCTTGCCTTGTCATGGCGCCCACCCGAATACCCTTCGATCCAACACTATCATTTCGCCACCCAGAGCAATATCAAGTTAGATTGAACCCTCCGGTTCAATCTAACTTGATATTGCTCTAAACTTCAGGATGGTAGAGCAGCATTATCCGCTCATTTGATTGCTGAAAGCGATTCCAAATGAGCGGATGCTGCTCTAGGCGAATATCCGCTTCAACAGGTCCTGTTCCCACGCCCGCCGGCGCGCCAGATTGGCGGCGCTGGGTTGGTTGTCGGGATCGGATTTCAAGCTCACGGCGGCGCCGCCGCTTTGGCCTTCGCTGGTGGCCAAGACCTCAAGCCGCAGCGCCGCGTCGGCGGCGACGATGGGATAACAGGCGGTGGCGATGGTGTTTTCAACCGCCGGCGCCGCGTGGTCAAGCATGCGCGCCACCTCGCGGGCGCAATTCTCCGCCGCGCCGGCGGCCGCGCCGGCGCTGCGGCCATAGGGCGTTCGCGCCACATCGCCAAGGGCGAAGATTTCCGCGTGCTTGGCGGTGCGAAAGTGGCGGGCGTCCACCTCGGCGAACATGTCGCCGCTGCCGGCGATTCCCAGCCCGGCCACCAGGGGCGACGCCTTGTTCGGCGGGATCGCCGACAGGAGGTCGTATTCGAAGACATCGCCTTCGGCGGTATAGGCCTTGCGCGCATGGCCATCCACGCGGGCAAGATTGACCTGCGGCACGTGTTCGATGACGCCGCCGTGCTCCGCCAGCGCCGCGCTCAATCCGGCCCCGATGGCGTCGGGCTGCGGGCTTGGCCAAGCGTCGAGCAGGATCACCTGCCCCGTCAGTCGCCGCGCCTTGATCAGGTTGGCGAACCGGAGCGCCAATTCATAGGGCGCCGGCGGACAGCGCAGCGCGCCCGCCGGGACGCTGATGACCACGTTGCCGCCTTGAAATTCCTCGATGCGTTGCGCAAGCGGGGCCAAATGCGCGCGCTCATAGACCGATAGGTTTCCGGCGCCGTCCAGGCCCTCGATGTCCTCGGGCGCCAGCCTCACGCCCGTGGCCAGGATCAGCGCGTCATAGTCGAACGTCTCCCGCTCGGTCGAAACCCGCCGCGCCGCCGCGTCGACGCCCCGCGCCTCGCCCCGCACCATGCGCACGCCCCGCGCGGCCAGCAGCTTGTAATCGCGGCTGTAGGCCGCCATGGCCGTCGCGTCGAATGCCGCGTCGATGGATGCGGGGGTGAAAAAGAACGCGGGATGGGGGTCGATCAACACCGTCTCGATGCCGGGCGCGAGCCGGCGCAAGGCCGCCGCCGCCGACGCGCCGCCGATGCCGCCGCCCACGATCACCGCCCGCTTGCCCCGGCTTTGCGCCTGCGCCAGCGTCGGCGCCCAGACATGCGGCGCGCCCCAGGCAAGCGCGGCGAACCCGCCGGCGGCGGCAAGCGCCTGGCGGCGCGAAAGGCGCGTCGGGCGCGCGCTCAAACCACGCGCACCCGTTGCGGCGGGTCGAGCTTCACGCGCTTTAGCTGGCGCAGGTGTTCGGCGACCACGTCATAGGCCGGCGGTCCATCCGCCTCGCCGACGCTGGCCCAACCGGTGACCTTGTAGCGGCGCGCCATGTCCATGGGGCGGCCGCCGATCTTCACGTCGCCGATACGCTCGCCTTGCGGTTTTTTCGGGTCGATGGCGTAGGTCAGTCCGCCCACGCGCACCATGTCGCCGCCCTGGCGGTAATAGGGGTCGGGGTTGAACAGATTGTCGGCCACGTCCTCCATGACGGTCTTGATCTCTTCCCCGGTCATCGGACGCACCCAGGAATTGGGGTAGGTGAGCGACATCTGGGTGAACACGTCTTCCATGGTGATCGGCTGGCCGGGCACGATGGTCACGCCCCAACGGAAGCCGGGCGAAAACGCCACCTCGGCGTCGTGGCGCGTCATGAGCGCGTCGAGAATGATCTCATCGAACGTGCCGTTGAAATTGCCCCGCCGGTAAAGAAGCGAATCCGACACCGCCAGCACTTCCCCGAGCTTCGCCTTATAGGGCGCGCGCAAGGTTTCGATCAGCGCCGCCATGTCCGCGTCCGGCGCGATGTGCTGGGACAGCACCGGCATGAGCTTGTAGCGCCAGGCGGCGATCTTGCGGTCGCGCACGTCGAGGTCGAGGCGGCTCAAATACTTGCCGCTGGCGCCCGACTGGATCACCAGCGTGCCGCCAACGTTCAGCGCCGCCGGAATGGCGTCGTGGGTGTGGCCGCCCAGGATCGCGTCCAGGCCCTTGACCCGGCGGGCGAGCTTCATGTCGACGGAGAAGCCGTTGTGGCTGAGCAACACCACCAGGTCGACTTTCTCCACCTCGCGCAACTTGTCGATGTTTTCCTGCACGCCCTCTTCGCGGATGCCGAACGTAAGCTCGGCGACAAAACGCCGCGGGTGCGATATCGGGGTGTAGGGGAAGGCTTGGCCGATGACGCCAATGCGGACGCCGCCCGCCTCGCGCACCGTATAGGGGCGGAAGGCGGCGTCGCCCCAGGTCGCGTCGCGCACGTTCTGGGCGACGAAATCGCCCTTGAACAGGCCGGGCTTTTCGTTGTCGCCGAAATATTCGCGTATCTTGCCGGCGCCGAAAACGAACTCCCAGTGCGCGGTGAAGACCTCGACGCCGAGCGCGTTGATCACGGCCATCATGTCGCCGCCCTCGGTCCACAGCGAGGTGGCCGATCCTTGCAGGGTGTCGCCGCCGTCGAGCAGCAGGGTGCGGCCCGGCCGCTCGGCGCGCACGCGCTTGACCAGGGCGGCGATATGGGCGTAGCCGCCGAAGCGGCCGTATTTGGCCGCCAGTTCGCTGAAATCCAAATGGGTGAAGGCGTGGGCCTCCGCCGAGCCCCGCGCGAAGCCGAACATGTTCAGCATCGCCTCGCCGGTGACGTGGGGCGGCTTGCCCGCCTCGTCGCCGACGCCGATCAGGGTATCGGGTTCGCGGTAATGGACCGGCAGCAAGGTCGCGTGGCTGTCGGTCATGTGCAGGAGCGTGACGTTGCCGAGCTGGGCGAAATCCAGCAGCCGTTCCGGCGCCATCGCCTGCGCCATGGCGCGCCCGCCCGAGCCGCGCCCGCCCTCGGCCGCCGCTATCGCCGCCAGCAGCAGAAAATCGCGCCGCGTTACGTCCATTCCACCCGCCCCGACGCTACAAGCGGCCGCATGCGCGAATCCCTAGTACCGGCTTTCGCGAGTTCGCGGGTCGCCACACGCCACTCACGAACTCGCGAAGGTGGTACGGATCCAATAGTTTTGTACCCTTCATCTATGGTCCGCGCCCCTGGCGGCATTGCCGCCAATGCATAGCAGCGCGCAAGGCGCGCGGGGCGCGGATCAGCGATGGCGGGTGCTAGTGGCGAATACCCGGCACGCTGATCGGCTTGCCCTGGCCGAATGACGCCACATAAAGCTCGAGCTCGGCATACTCGATCGAATCCGCCGCCAGGTAGTTCATGCCCAGCGGCAGCATGCACCACTGGAAGCGCTTGCGCGGGTCCCAGG
>CAZIVY010000095.1:0-3381 GCA_964542505.1 uncultured Rhodospirillaceae bacterium | reverse complement strand
TCATGATCATCCTGGTTGTGCTCGGCACGCTGTACGACGTCGCGCATAAGGGGAGCGCCAAGTACTTTTTCGACAATTGGCGGAAAGCGAAAAACAAAGGATCGAAGCAAGTCGGCGGCGGCGAATTGGTGTCGCTCGCCGTCCAAACCGGCCTTGTGGAGGTTCTGACATCGGCGGAATTCTGCAACGCGCGGCGCCGGGTCGCCCATCTGTTGACCATGTACGGTTTCCTGGCCTACGTCGTCACCACCGCCATCATGGTGTTCGGCTATCCGACGCCCGTGACCCCGACGCCCGCCATCCTCCCGCAACTTTGGTGGACCGGCGGCGTGATGGTTTGCGTCGGCGGATACTGGTTCTGGTTCTTCATCCGGGCCGATGTCGCCGCCGAGGGCAACACGCCGTTCCGCGTCGTGCGCGCGGATCTGTTCATCCTCTCGCTTCTGGCCAGCGCGACCGCGGGCCTGATCTGGGCCTACCTGCAGGGAACGGGCAGTTCCTGGGCCGCCGTGTTCCTCGGTTTGTATCTCTTCGCCACGACGGCGCTATTCGGATCGGTGCCGTGGTCCAAGTTCTCGCACATGTTTTTCAAGCCCGCGGCGGCCTTCGAGAAAAGGGTTTCCAACGCGAACGGGTACAGGAGCAACTTGCCCGCGCCCTCCAACAAACCCGAGGTGTACGGCAGCGCCCGCGAACACACCCGGCACTACTGATCGGCCCATCATTGGTCTTCATGACAGGAGATTGCGAAACTCATGCCGACATTCGTTTATATGACCCGTTGCGACGGGTGCGGACATTGCGTCGATATCTGCCCGTCCGACATCATGCACATCGATGAAACCACCCGGCGCGCCTACAACATCGAGCCCAATTTCTGCTGGGAGTGCTACTCGTGCGTGAAGGCATGCCCGCAGCATGCGATCGACGTCCGGGGGTATGCGGACTTCGCCCCCTTGGGCCACAGTGTCCGGGTGCTTCGGGAAGAGGCCAAGGGCACCATTTCATGGAAGATCAAATTCCGCGACGGCCGTGAAAAGAATTTCGAGTCCCCGATCCGGACGACGCCTTGGGGATCGATCAAGGGGCCAGCCGAATACGACGCGCCAAGGCCGGAGGATTTGAGCAAACAAGAACTCGCGCACGAGCCGGGTGGACTCAATATCAAGGGGGGGTTGCCCACGTTGCGCCCCGGTCAACCTAAGCAGGGAGTGGTGTGATGTGGCCGTTCGCAGGCAGAAAAACGGTTTTCGTCGATGCGGATATCCTCGTCATCGGCGGCGGCATGGCCGGCTGCGGGGCGACCTATGAGTCCAGGTATTGGGGCCGCGACCTGAAAATCGTCTGCGTCGAGAAGGCAAACATCGAGCGCAGCGGCGCCGTCGCCCAAGGTCTCTACGCCATCAACTGCTACATGGGCATGCAATGGGGCGAGAATCAGCCCGAGGACCATGTCCGCTACGCCCGGAACGACCTCATGGGCCTGGTGCGCGAGGACCTGGGCTACGACATCGCCCGGCACGTCGACTCCACGGTGCACCTGTTCGAGGAATGGGGCCTTCCGATCATGCGCGACCCCAAGACCGGACGGTACCAGCGCGAAGGCAAGTGGCAGATCATGATCCACGGCGAGTCCTACAAACCGATCGTCGCCGAGGCCGCCCGCAAGGCCGCGACCAAAGTCTACAACCGGATCATGGTCACCCACCTGTTGATGGACAAAACCAAGGCCAACCGGGTCGCCGGCGCCGTCGGGTTCAATGTCCGCACCGGCGATTACCATGTATTCCGGGGCAAGGCCGTCATCGTCTGCGCCGGCGGCGCGTCGCACATTTTCAAGCCGCGTTCCGTTGGCGAGGGCATGGGGCGGACCTGGTATGCGCCCTGGAGCAGCGCGTCCGCTTACGCGTTGCCGATCCAGGTCGGCGCCAAAATGACGCAAATGGAAAATCGCATCGTCTTGACCCGTTTCAAGGATGGCTACGGTCCTGTCGGCGCCTACTTCCTGCACTTGAAGACGCACACCGAAAACGCCTATGGCCAGGAATACGAGTCGAAGTGGTACGAGGACACCAAGGCATTGGTGGGCGACTATATCGACCACCACCCGGTGCCGACCTGCCTGCGAAACCACGCGATTCTTAGGGAGCTCGCGGCCGGCCGCGGGCCCATCCGCATGGTGACCAAGGAGGCCTTCAAGGACCCCCACAAGGAGACCATCGGCTGGGAGAACTTCTTGGGCATGACGATCGGGCAAGCGGTCGTCTGGGCGTCGCAGAATATCGACCCCAAGCATACCAATCCCGAGCTGACCACTTCCGAGCCTTATGTCATGGGATCTCACGCCACCTGCTCCGGCGCGTGGGCAAGCGGCCCGGAAGACTGCGCCCCCTCGGAATACCAGTGGGGCTACAACCGGATGATGACGGTCGACGGACTTTTTGGCGCCGGCGACGCCATCGGCGGCACCGCCCACAAGTTCTCGTCAGGGTCCTTCGCGGAAGGCCGCATCGCCGGCAAGGCGGCGGTCAAGTACGTGACCGACATGGGGAAAGACCAGCCCGAGGTCAACGAACAGGAGTACCGGGATCTCGAACAGGTTATCTTCCAGCCATTGGAGAATTACCGGATCGGCCGCAACGAGATCGTCGCCGGCACCGTTTCGCCGAGCTATCTGCTGCCCATTCACGGTCTTCAGCGTCTCGAGAAGATCATGGACGAATATGTCGGCGGGATCAGCACCATTTACATGACGAATGATGTGTTGCTCAACCGCGGGCTCGAGTTGCTGGGAATGCTGAAGGAAGACATGAGCAGCATGGGCGCCGAGGACCTGCATCAGCTTCAGCGAACGTGGGAGCTGAACCACCGGGTTTTGGCCTCGGAGTCGGTGACCCATCACACGCTGTTCCGCGAGGAAACGCGGTGGCCGGGGTACTACTATCGGGGCGATCATATGAAGCTGGATGATGCCAAGTGGCATTGCTTCACCTTGTCCCGCTACGACCGGAACACCGGCAAGTGGGCGATGGAGAAGGCGCCGGTCCACCACATCATCAACTGACCGGGCCGGACCGGCCGATGCCGACATTCGTGCATACGGAAAAGCGCGCTGGTCCCGCCTTGTTGGAAGGGTTGGCGGCGGATTCAAGGTGTATTCCGGTGAGCCCCGCGGCCGGACATGCTGCAGCGCGCCGTGGCCGGCGCCCGCGAGGAAATGGGCGCCGGCCGAGAGCGCGCGCTACTCCAGCGCCGCCGCCACCTTGGCGCGAATGTCGGCCAGGCTGAAGGGCTTGGCGATGATGTCGCGGATCAGGGCGTCGAGGTTGTGGGCGCGCTGGCGCTGATCGAGGTGGCCGCTCATCAGCAGGACGCGGAGCT
>CAZIVY010000094.1:0-1728 GCA_964542505.1 uncultured Rhodospirillaceae bacterium | reverse complement strand
ATTGGGCTCGGCGCGCGCGCCGGTCCGCAGCCTTACAAGCGCGTTCGGCTCCTCGGGTCCGGCGGTGTAGACGCCGCGCCGGCGGTGATATTTGAAGCTGCGGCCGACCGTTCGCACGCCGTTGGCGATCAGCGCCGACGCCAGCGTGTCGCCAGGATGGCCAAGGAATGGGCGGCCATCGAAGGAAAAGGCCAGCGTCCGTCCGCGGTCGATCAGCCCGCCGGTCGGCAGACGAAAAGGCTGCGCGCTCATCCAGCGTTCCGCGCCGGCAGGCGCGTCTCGAGGATCTCGTGGGTCATGGTGTCGCGGCGGACGACGATCCAAGAGCGGCATCCTTGCGCGTGATGCCAAAGTTCCTCATGCGGGCCGCGCGGGTTGCCGCGCAAATAGACATAGTCGTTCCAGGCGGCTTGGCCGGCGTCGTCGGCGGGGCGCTTCAGCCCGGCATCGCCGCCATAGCTGAATTCCGCGTGGTCGCGGACGCCGCAAATGGGGCAGCGGATTTGCATCATGTCAGTGGGCGCCGGGCGTGGGCCCGGCGCCTTTCTCGTCGATCACGGCGCCGCGCCCGAAGCGGTCAAGGGTGAAGGCCGCGTTGAGGGGATGCGGGCGGTCGTTGGCGATGGTATCGGCGAAGACCCACCCCGATCCCGGCGTGGCCTTGAAGCCGCCATAGCACCAGCCGCCATTGATGTAGAACCCGCCAATCGGCGTCTTGGCGATGATCGGGCTGCCGTCCATGGTCATGTCCATCACCCCGCCCCACAACCGCATCAGCCGCAGCCGGCTCAGCATGGGGAACATGGCGATGGCGCAGGTCACGGCGTGCTCCACCGCCGGCAGGTTTCCGCGCTGGGCGTAGCTGTTGTAGAAATCGAGGTCCCCGCCCATCACCAGTTCGCCCTTGTCGGACTGGCTGACATAGAAATGGCCGGCGCCGAAAGTGACCACCGTATCCAGCAGCGGCTTCACCGGCTCGCTGACGAACGCCTGCAGCACATGGGTTTCGATGGGCAGCCGCAAGCCCGCCAGCGCCGCCACCTGCCCGGTATGGCCGGCGACGGCGATGCCCACTTTTCCGGCGGCGATAAAGCCCCGCGAGGTTTCGACCCCGCGGACGCGGCCGCCTTCGATGCGAAAGCCCGTGACCTCGCAGTTCTGGATGATGTCGACCCCGCGTGCATCCGCGGCGCGCGCATAGCCCCAGGCCACGGCGTCATGGCGGGCGGTGCCGCCGCGCGGCTGGAGCAGGCCGCCCATCACCGGGAAGCGGGCGCCGGGCGAGCAGTCCAGCCCCGGCACAAACCTGGCCACCGCCTCGCGGTCAAGCCACTCGGCGTCGATGCCGTTGAGCCGCAAGGCGTTGCCGCGCCGCATGAACGCGTCCCGTTGCGCGTCGCCGTGGACAAGATTGAGGACGCCGCGCTGGCTGAACATCACGTTGTAATTGAGATCGAGGGACAGCCCCTCCCACAGCTTCAGCGACCATTCGTAGAAATGGGCGTTGGGTTCCAGCAGATAGTTCGACCTGACGACGGTCGTGTTGCGGCCCGTATTGCCGCCGCCGAGCCAGCCCTTTTCCAGCACGGCGACATTGGCGATGCCGTGGTTCTTCGCCAGATAATAGGCGGTCGCCAGGCCGTGGCCCCCGGCGCCGACGATGACCGCGTCATAGGCCGCCTTCGGCGTTGGGCTGCGCCAGGCTTGGGGCCAGTTCTTGTGGCCGGA
>CAZIVY010000093.1:0-1662 GCA_964542505.1 uncultured Rhodospirillaceae bacterium | reverse complement strand
ATAAGACCGCGGCCGCGGATGTCGCCGATGATATCGTAGCGCTGTTGCAGCGCCTTGAGATTGCCTTGCCAGTGGCCGCCTATCTCAAGTGCCCGCTTCGGCAGATTGTTCTCGACGATTTCGTCGATGCTGGCGGTACCCGCCTTGCAGGCCAGCGGATCGGAGCTATGCGAGTGGCCCGTCGAAAAGCCGTTTTTCGTGGCGCGGGCCGAGACGTCGTCGGTCGTGATCGCCGCGCTGACCGCCAGGCCGCCGCCCAAGTGCTTCGATACCGTCAGGATGTCCGGCCGCACGCCGTAGACCTGATAGGCGAACATCTTGCCGAGTTTGCCGAGCCCCGTCTGAGCCTCGTCGTAGATCAGCAAAGCACCACGCTTGTCGAGCTCCTTGCGGAGGCCTCGCAGATACTCGATCGGCAACTCGATGACGCCGCCGGCGCTGGCAATCGGCTCGACGATGACTGCCGCCAACGCTCCGCCCGACTGGCGATCCAGCATCTCCATCCCGAAATGCAGCGGCGCCATGCAGCAGCCCTTGCCCTCGATCTGGTAGGGGCAGCGGTAGCAATAAGGCGTCGGTATGGCGGAGACGTCGGGCATGGGCGGACCGTAGCCCGTGCCGGCGGCCGCATAGCTGATGGCGCGGGTGGAGTCGCTCAGGCCATGGAAGCTCTGGGTGAGCGCGCCGATTGCGTTTCGGCCGGTGGCGCGACGCGCAAGCAGCACGGCGAGCTCGTTGGAGTCGGAGCCGGACTCGCCGAACACGGATCTCCGCAGCGGCGCGTCGTTGATTGAGGCCAGCCGCTCGGCGAGTTCCACCTGGGGCTCGTTGTAATAGACGGTGCTCGCATGGATGAGCACCTTGCTTTGTTCCTCGATCACCTTCTGGATACGGGGATTGTTGTGCCCGAGCGTTGCGCACATCTGGCCCGAATTGAAATCGAGGTAGCTGTTACCCTCGGTATCGTAGCTGAGGGAGCCCTCGGCCCGGGCGATGACGGGGCCCTCGTCGGCGGGCACGATGTCGGAAAGAAGGCTAGTCGGAACTAAAAAACTCTTTGCCTTTGCAATAACATTATCGCGCTTCAACACCACCTCCCGATATCCATGACCCACCCAGAAACTATTCTTATTAAGAATATTAGCGCACACGACGGGACAAGGTGTCAATCGGGGTGACCTGAGCCCCTAAAACACAGCCAGGAATGAGTAAAGTCCGTTGCCGAAACGAAGCCAGGCCCTGAGGGCATTGCGGTTCGTTGAGGAGTGGATTATCGATTTCCCGTGATCTGAGGTGGTCCTGGTTGGTTGGACAGGTTGGCAGCGAAGTTAAGGAGTATTCCTATTGCTGATCATGCTGCCAAAACCTCATTCATGTTGAACGCTTTTTGTTGCCGTGGGGAGTTGGGGTCAGGCGGGCGCCGGCGGGGGCTTGATGAGTTCCAGCGCCTGACGGGCGGCGGCAGGCGAGAATTCCTTGCCCTCGGCCACCTGCACGGTGGGGTAGGCGAACTTGATGCCATTGGCGTCGAAGGCCTTCTTGATCAGCGCATAGGCCTTGCGGCGGATGACGAATTGTTCTCCCGGCTTGGTGGTCATTTTCATGCGCAATTGCACGGCGAAGTCGCCGAATTGCTCCACCCCCTGCATCTTCAACGGCTCG
>CAZIVY010000092.1:0-1777 GCA_964542505.1 uncultured Rhodospirillaceae bacterium | reverse complement strand
CCCCGCCCGCCCATCAAGCCGGTCTCGATCGCGGCCATCGCGCGGAAGCCGGGGACATGACGGCCGAGCCCTGGACGCGCGCCGTCGAGACCGACGTGCTGATCGTCGGCGGCGGCATTTACGGCGCCGCCACCGCCTATCAACTGGCGCGCTTTGGCGTCGAAACCATTCTGGTGGACCGCGCCGATCCGGGCGCCGAAGCCTCGGGCGGCAACGCCGGAAGCCTGCACCTGCAGCTTTCCCCCTCTTTCTACGCCGGCAAGGGGGACGATTGGCTCCGCGACTTCGCCGGCATGCTGCCTTTTTTCGCCGCGGCGGTGGGGCGTTGGAAGGAGCTTGCGGGCGAATTGCCCCGCGATATCGAACTCAGCGTCAATGGCGGCCTGATGGTCGCCGAGACCGAGCCGCAGATGCGTGTGCTGCGCGACAAAGTGGCCATGGAACGCGGGCACGGCCTCGATATTCACATGCTCTCCATGAGCGATGTGCGAGGCGTGGCGCCTTATCTCGGCGACGCCGTGATCGGTGCGGCCTACTGCCCTGGCGAGGGCAAGGCCAACCCGCTGAACGCCGTCGCCGGCCTGCTGGAGGGCGCGCGGTCCGCCGGCGCCAGCGTCCTGGCGCGAACCGAGGTCTTGGGTTTTGAAGCGGCCCCGGGGGGCTGGACGGCCGGCACCAACCGCGGCGTCATAAACTGCCGCCGCATCGTCATTGCGGCCGGCCTTTGGTCGGACGGGCTCGCCGCGACGGTGGGCGTTACACTTCCCATATCTCACCGGCCCATCCATGTGAACGTCACCGAGACCTGCGGGCCGTTTGCCGGCCATCTGATTCAGCACGCCGAATTGCGGCTGACCCTGAAGCAGGCGGCGGCGGGCAATGTCATTGTCGGCGGCGGTTGGCCGGCCGGCATCGACCCAGACTTCGCCCGGCCAGCGGTGCTGCGGGAAAGCGTGCAGAACAGCCTTTGGCTCGCCCAGCACATCGTGCCCAAGGTCGGCGGTCTCGGTCTTCTCCGCTGTTGGGCGAGCCGCAATCTCTATATTCCCGACGGCAAGCCCGTGTTGGGAGAGCTGCCGGGCGCGGCGGGCCTATATTTTGCCGTGTGCAATTCGTTCGGCTTCACGCTCGGGCCCTTAAGCGGGCTTCTTGTCGCCGAGGCCATCGCCGGCCGCCGTCCGGGGCATGACTTGGCGCCGTTTTCGGCCGCCCGATTCGGCTGATGGGAATCCGCCGCCGACGAAATCAGCTCGGCAATGGGCAGCCTGTTTCCGCGCACGCCGCTTCGGCTTGAGCCTGGGCTTCGGCGGGCTTGGCCGTTGCCTCGCCGATCAGGGTGGCAAGCGCCGCGCCTAGCTGCAGGTCTTCCAGGTGGCCGAACTTGTGCAGCCGGAGCCTGCCCTGCCGATCGATCAGCAGCGTCGTGGGCGTGCCTTGCATGCCGTAGGCGCGCATGGTCGCGGGAATGGAGCCATCCGCGCTTTGGGCATCGATTCCGACCGGAAAGCCGATGCGGTATTCGTGCAGAAAAGCCTTGAGCGCGGCCGGCGTCCCTTGCGCCTCATGATGTTCGAATACAGTGTGCAGGCCGATGACGGCAAGGTCGTCTTCGGGAAACGCCGCCCGCGCGCGCTGCGCCTGGGGCAGGCCGTGGCTGACGCATCCCGGGCACAACATTTGGAACGCGACCGCCAGCACGACACGCCCGCGCAAGGCCTCCAGGCTTAACGGTTGGCGCGCATTGAGCCAATGCGCGATACGCCAATCCGGCGCGGGA
>CAZIVY010000091.1:0-1745 GCA_964542505.1 uncultured Rhodospirillaceae bacterium | reverse complement strand
CCTACCCGAAGCTGACGGAAACGACTTCGTAGGTGCGCGAGCCGCCGGGGGTGGTTACGTCGACTTCCTCGCCTTCGCCTTTGCCGATCAACGCCCGCGCCAGCGGCGAGGTGATCGAGAGCCGCCCGGAGCGAATGTCGGATTCGTCGGCGCCCACGATCTGGTAGGTCAGCGTCTCGCCCGAATCCTCGTCCGCCAGCTTGACGGTGGCGCCGAATTTTACCCGGTCGCCCGTCAGCCGCGCCACGTCGATCACTTCCGCGCGACTCAGCTTGTCCTCGAGTTCCTTCACCCGGCCCTCGATCCAGCCCTGGCGTTCCTTCGCCGCGTGGTATTCGGCGTTCTCCGACAGGTCGCCATGTTCGCGGGCCTCGGAAATGGCCCTGATGATGGCCGGACGCTCCACCGATTTGAGGTGGCGCAATTCGACGTCCAGCCGGTCGTAACCGGAAGCGGTCATGGGAATCTTGATCATCTTTTCCGTACGAACACTTGGCCGGCCGCGAACAATTGGCAAAAAATCGGCTCACGGCGGAGACGGGATATCAGCCGCGGCCAAAATACTCCTGCAACGGGGCGACATCAAGGGCGCCCGCGCGCAATGCCGCGATGGCCTGCACCGCCGCCCGCGCCCCGGCGACGGTGGTGTAGTAGGGAATCTTGTTCATCAGCGCCGTGCGCCGCAATTCGAAGCTGTCGCGGATCGCCTGCCTTCCTTCGCTGGTATTGAACAACAGGTGGATCTCGCCGTTCTTCATCGAGTCGACCACGTGCGGCCTGCCCTCCAGCACCTTGTTGATGCGCTGCACCGCCAATCCCGTGTCGTTGAGGTAGGTCGCCGTGCCGGTGGTCGCGGTGACGCGGAAGCCCATGGCGATCAGGTCCCGCACCGGCTGCACCATGGCCTTCTTGTCCTTGTCGCGGACCGAGACGAAGACCGTGCCCTGAAGCGGCAGCGCGGTGCCGCCCGCCAGTTGCGACTTGGCGAACGCGGTTTCGAAATTGCGGTCGATCCCCATCACCTCGCCGGTGGATTTCATTTCCGGGCCGAGAATGATGTCGACGCCGGGGAAACGGGCGAAGGGGAACACCGCTTCCTTGACCGCCACGTGGTTGAGCGCCGCCGCCGTCAAGCGGAAACTCGCCAGCTTCTCGCCCGCCATGACCCGCGCCGCGATCTTGGCGATGGGAATGCCGGTCGCCTTGGCGACGAAAGGCACGGTGCGGCTGGCGCGCGGGTTGACCTCGAGCACGAAGACACGGTTGTTCTGCACCGCGAACTGCACGTTCATCAGCCCGATGACGCCAAGCTCGCGCGCCATCAAGACCGTCTGGCGCCGTATTTCCTCGATCACCTCGGCGGGCAGCGAATGAGGAGGAAGCGAACAGGCGCTGTCGCCGGAATGAATGCCGGCCTCCTCGATGTGCTCCATGCTGCCGCAGACGAAGACGTCCTTGCCGTCGGCCAGCGCGTCAACGTCGACCTCGATGGCGTCCGACAGATACGAGTCGATCAGCACCGGCGACTTGCCGGAGACGACGACCGCTTCGGCGATGTAGCGCTCGAGCTGCGCGGTGTCGTGGACAATCTCCATGGCGCGTCCGCCGAGGACGTACGACGGGCGGATGACCACCGGATAGCCGATCGCCTCGGCGACCTTCCTGGCCTCGGCGCCGGACTTGGCGACGCCGTTCCTCGGCTGCTTCAACTTCAGCCTGTCGATCAGCTTCTGGAAGCGCTCGCG
>CAZIVY010000090.1:0-2641 GCA_964542505.1 uncultured Rhodospirillaceae bacterium | reverse complement strand
GCCTTCGCGCATGGTCGAGGCGATCACGGTGGCGTCCGCCACTTGCGCGCGCGCCCATTCGAGCGTCACCGGCTTCGGCCGCGACAACAGGCTGGCCAGGCTGCTGTAGGCGACGGGAATGATGGCCAGCGTCACCGCCAGCGCGCCGATCTTGACCATGATCCGCCGCGGCGACCAGATGGCGATGGCGGCCAGCGTTACGGCCAGCACCACGCAGGCGATATAGAGATAGGTGAGGTCGAGCATGCCTCCTCCTAGCCTTTCTTGCCGGAACGGAGCGGCCGAAAGATGCTGTTGACGCTTCCCGGCACCAGCGCGCCGTCGGAATCGAGGTTGAAGCGGAACACCGTCAGTTCCTCGCCCTCGCGCCGGAGATCGACGCGCGTGGTCAGGATCTGCCGCGCCGTCTGGTTGGTGTTGGTCTTGACGCTGACCACGGCGGTCACCGGAATGGGAAAGCGCATGGCGGCGTTGCGGTAGGCGTGGACGTTGACGATGTATTCGCCCGGCGGCAACCCGCGGCTGTAGGAAACCTCGTAGTTCAAGTCGGTGGCGTCGCCGAACTTGCCCAGATCGTCGCGCAGCAGGTTGAACAGCTTGCCGCCCTTGTTCGAGTAGCCGACGGGAATGTCGCCCGGCGCCTGCACCCACAGATCCACGTCGGCGTCCATGTCGTCCGGCCACCGCATCTCGACCATCACATTGCCCGGCGCGTTGACGCTCTCGACCTCGGACGCCTTCACCACCGGCGGGTTGATGTGCGGCAGCATCAGCACCACCATGGCGACGAAGCCGCACAAGGCGAGGGTGATGACGTCGCGGAACGTCGTGTCGCTGTCGTCGCGGTCGTCGTCGCCGATCATCGCGTCGCCTCGGCTTCGCCGCGCTCGACGATGGCGCTGAGCAGGCGCACGGTGCCCGAGGCCAGAAGCTGGTAGTTCACCATCAGCCAGATGTTCAGGAGCGCGCCGACCAGCGTGGTGTAGAGCGCCACCGACATGCCGGAGATGAGGTTCGCGATCATCGGCGTCACCGCCTTGACGTCGCCGACCGCATCCGGGCGAATCCCCGAGAGCGCGATGATGAAGCCGACCACGGTGCCGATGAGGCCGAGGAGGACGAGCGTGCTGGCGATCTGGCGCACCACCTGCAGGCGCGATCCCAGTTTGTCGCGCAGCATCGAGGCGGCGATGGCGCGGCTGTCGCCGCCGCGGTTGGCGACCAAGGCGAGATAAAGGGCGGCGCGGGAATTCGGGCGCGGCGCGGGCGCTCGCGACTGGTTCAGCTCCTGGCTGACCTGCCAGATGCGATGGCTGCAAAGGGCGAATCCGGCGAGAAAGACGAGCGCGATTCCGGCGCACTGATAGGTCGGGTCGGCGGCCATGACGACGGCGATCCAGCCGTGCAGGTAGGCGGCGGCGAGCAACGCCACCGCGGCGACGTTGACCAGCACGTAGCGCAGCGCCAACAAATAGGTGAATTGATCGCGGTGCGCGAAGGGTCCGGTGCCGCTGACGGCGGCGCGCCCGAAGAGTTTTTCGCTGCTTACGGTTTCGAGCTTGGTGACGGCCGGCTTGACCGCCAGGGGCGTCATGTCCATTCGCGCGCTCCACCTGACTCTATGGTTTCCAGGCCGGCAAGGTTGACACGCGCATCGTTAATTTAATCCTTCGCCGGCCGAAGATTTACCGGTGGGCCGGCGCGGCCTGAAGCGCGACCGCAGGAAAGCCGGCGGCAGTTGCGGCCCCGGATCTGGCCAGGCACCCGCATTGGGCGACAGGTGAGGAGTGAAATGTTGCCTGATTGCAACAGAACATAGGATATTTTGATTACGAATAAGAATTATGTCGCCAATGTCAGAAAATATTGCTATTATGATGCTACGCTGATTTGAAGATCATATGGACGACATGCGGCCTTGCCGTGCCTCTGTTTCGGCGGCCGCTGTATCGTCGCTTCAATCCCTGGCTGAAATTCCATGGTGCGCTCAATTGCTCCTGGGCGCGGCCGGCGCCGTGTTCCGGCTCCGGCGCCGGCAACGGATTCCGGTCCGTCCGCCCTTGCCGCGCGCGGCTCGTTTGCGGCCAACCCGGAACAACGGCGTCTGGTGGAAGCCCTGGCGGCGGCGGGCCTGGCGCTGGGCGACATTGCCGTAGCGGTAACCCCAGCCGGCGTGTCGCTCGCAACGCTCCGCCGTCATTTAGCCGACGAACTGCGGCACGGCCGCGCCAAGGCCCACGCAGCGGTGGCGCGCTCGCTGTTCCGCCAGGCGTGCAAGGGCAATGTCGCCGCCTGCCGCTTGTGGCTCGACCGCCACGTGCCGGCCGCCAGCGCAAATGCCAACGGGAACAAGGACGACATTGCCAGCGTGTTTGACCGCCTCGTCTCCGGGTCCCGCCAACGCCTGGAGCGCCAATTGGCTCGCCTCGCTGCCGCCGGCGGAACGCGCGCGGTTTCTGCATAGCCTCGGCGAGGCCGAGGCGGCTCTCTATCTCCATCATTGGCCCTATTGGGCGCGGCCCTCGCAACTGCCGCCCGCCGGGGCGTGGGAGGTGTGGCTGGTGCTGGCCGGGCGCGGCTTCGGCAAGACGCGCGCCGGCGCCGAATGGGTGCGGGCCGAAATCGAATCCGGCCGCCGGCG
>CAZIVY010000089.1:0-3011 GCA_964542505.1 uncultured Rhodospirillaceae bacterium | reverse complement strand
GGTCAACGACCGAAACGGCCGCTGGCGGAGAAGCCCCGCGCTATTAAACTTCGCCATTGGAAGGGCCTCCAATGCCCTTCCACCTTGAATCACGTCACGCAGCCCGTGTGAATCCCCTCATTTCTGCAACAGGTCTATTTTATCCACTAGTGTTACGACTCTGACGCTTCGTCCCCCAACCGTCAGAGTCGTAACACCAGCGAAACCAATGCGTTGTGTTGTGGTTCCAATGCGATGATCGGAGATCAAGCGTTGGAACCACAACACTAGCAGCAACTAAAGCGAGGCGATATCCCGCTGGCATGTGGCGGACCAAGGGCCGGACCATTGGCCCCCTGGCGGGCGCCGGGGGCGATGATAGAATTACGGTCATGGGCGCCGGCAATGGCGCCCCAAACCGGTAGAAACGCAAGGGAGGAATTTCATGAAATCATCGTCCGTCATTCGTGCCGCCACGCTCTCGCTGCTGCTCGCCGCCCTGGCCCAGCCGGCCGCGGCGCAGTTGCTGGACAAGAAGACGATTAGCCTCGCCGAGGCGAAGAAGATCGCCGCGGCATCCGAAGCGGAAGCCCGCAAGAACAACTGGAACGTGGTGATCGCGGTCGTCGACGATGGCGGCCACGTCATCTATCTGCAGCGCATGGACGAGACGCAAGTCGGCAGCGTCGCCTTCGCGATCGGCAAGGCGAAAACGTCGCTCTACTACAAGCGTCCGACCAAGGCGTTGGAGGACGCGGTGGCGGGCGGGCGCAACGTGGTGATGACCTTTCCCGACGCGCTGCCGGTCGAAGGCGGCGTGCCAGTGTCGTCGGGCGGCAAGATCATCGGCGCCGTCGGCGTCAGCGGCGTCACCTCGCAGCAAGACGCCCAGATCGCCAAGGCCGGCGCCGACACGGTGCAGTAGAGGCGATAGGACCGCCGCGCGCGCCCGCACCTATTCCGCGAGCGCGGCGGCGGTCTCGTCGGCCAAAATTTCGATCTGCGCCGCCGCCGGCAACGCGCGGCCAAGCGAGCGATAGCCCTCGCCCCAGTCCAAACCATCCGCTTGCATGGCCTTCACCATCTCGAACGCTCTCGGTAAACTCTCGATCGTCGCAGCTTGCTGTGGCATCGGGGTGCTCCGTTGTGGGTCTTGGTCGACCGCAGGGAGTACCCCTTTCCTTTCCTGACACACAGACTGTTACGTCACCGGTGCCAGCTCCTGATGTCCCGCGCGTGCTGCTTGCTGCTAGGCTTGAGCCAAACGGGGTCACGGCTGGGAGCGACCATTGTATGAACCGGTGGCCGACGTGCAGTCCGGAAGAACGGGCGCAGAGAGATCGGTATGAATCGCTCTATGCGAGAGCGCTATCGCCGGTCATGTTGACCATCGAACGCAGCGTCTGCGGCTGTGACTATGGGGGGAATAGCTGGACAACCCGGGTCGAAGCGGGGCAACTGGCCGCGCTACTAGCATTGCGTCCTGGCGTGCGCCTCTTGGACCTGGGAGCGGGCTCCGGTTGGCCGGGACTCTACCTGGCTAGGACGACGGGATGCGATGTCGTGCTTGTCGACCTTCCGTCGACCGGCCTTCGGATTGCGGCAGCACGAGCCGACAAAGACGGAATCGGAGGAAATGTTTGGGCTGCCGTTGCCGACGCCGCAACTTTGCCCTTTCCGGAGGACAGTTTCGATGCCATCAGCCACAGCGATCTTCTGTGCTGTCTAAAGCTAAAGCATTCCGTACTTGCCGCCTGCCGACGTGTGATCCGTCGTCATGGGCGCATGGCGTTCACGGTCATCGCCATCGCACCAGGCCTTTCGGCCGCGCAATACCATCGCGCCCTGGCTAACGGGCCGGAATTCGTCGAAACCGACATCGACTATCGCACGCTGCTCGCTCAGACGGGCTGGATCGTTGCCGGCAACGAGGACATTACGATGGCCTATGCCGCTTCACTCGGTCGCCAGCTACAGGCGGATGAGGCGCAGAGCGACGGACTGGCGGCGCTCATCGGCGCTCGCGAGTTCACCGAGCGTCTGGCCGGATGGCGCGCCAAGCTTGCGGCCGTTGGCGATCGTCTTTTGCGGCGCGAGCTCTTCGTCGCAGTGCCGAGTCCGAAATAGGCGCAAGCAGCAAAGGTGACGCGCAGTCAGCGCTTGATCGCTCCTCCGTTGTCGAGTCCAGGTTAAGCTACGAGAAGCACTGCCGCCCCATCGCGGCCCGCTACGACCAGCTCGCCAACCTCGTCCGCTTCGCGGCCTCGATCCTCGGCATCCTCTACCTGGCTTCCGCAAGGTATTGGCCTAAATTTGTCCACGCGGCCTAGCAGCCACGCGACGGTGGCTACACACCGGCGGCGGTGCCACGGTCGGTCGGAAGCGGATGCCTAGGGTGCGAGCGCGGCGGCGGTTTCCGCGGCCAAGATTTCGATCAGCGCCGCCGCCGGCAGCGCGCGGGCGAGCGGCGCTCCCTGGCCGCACCAGTAATATGAAATGTCGTCACGGCCAAGCGCGCGGGCGCGCTCCAGGATGTCGCGGGTAAGGGCGCGCTGAACCGGATAGAGCGGGAAATCGCGCGCCACGGATTCGGTTTCGCGCATGAAGCGGTTGGCGACGCCGCGCGCCGGGCGGCCGGTGTAGGCGCGGGTGAGCATGGCGCCACGCTCGCCTACGCTTGCCAGCGCGGCGGCATAGCCCGGCGAAACGCCGGCCTCGGGGCAAAGAAGAAACGCGGTGCCCAGTTGCGCGCCCGCGGCGCCAAGGGCCAGCGCGGCGGCGATGCCGGCGCCGTTCATGATCCCGCCCGCCGCCAGCACGGGAACGCGCACCGCCGCCGCCACTTGCGGCACCAGCACCAGGGCGCCGATCAGCGCGTCCTCGAATGGTCCAATAGACCTGTTGCAGAAATGAGGGGATTCACACGGGCTGCGTGACGTGATTCAAGGTGGAAGGGCATTGGAGGCCCTTCCAATGGCGAAGTTTAATAGCGCGGGGCTTCTCCGCCAGCGGCCGTTTCGGTCGTTGACCGG
>CAZIVY010000088.1:0-5468 GCA_964542505.1 uncultured Rhodospirillaceae bacterium | reverse complement strand
GGCATGATCGTCTCCAACGAGCCGGGCTATTACCTCACCGGCGCCTACGGCATCCGCATCGAAAACCTGGTGGCGGTCACGGCGCTGACGCCGCTGCCCGGCGCCGAGCGGCCGCAACTGGGCTTCGAGACGCTGACCTTGGCGCCCATCGACCGTGCCTTAATCGAGCCCAAACTGATGACAGCGGACGAAATCGCCTGGCTCGACGCCTATCACGCGCGGGTGCGCACCGAGATCGCGCCGCTGGTCGATGCCGAGACGGCGGCCTGGCTGGCGCAAGCGACGCGGCCGCTGGCGGGTTAAGCCCGCCGCCGAACCGGCTGCAACCGTGATTTGAGCCTCGGCACCGCGAAGTCGAGGAAGGCGCGGAGCTTCAACGGCACCAATCGTCCGCTCGCATGGACGAGGCTCAAGGGCGCGGCTTCGGGCTCGTAGTCGCGGAGCAAAACGATGAGCTTTCCCTCACGCAACCCCGCCTGGACCTGATAGCCGAGGAGCCGCGTCACCCCCGCGCCGGCGACCGCTGCATCCAGGGCCGCTTCGGCGGTGGTCACCACGAGCCGCGAGCGCACTGGGAAGGCGCGCCTGACGCGCGCCACCCGGAACGACCACTCGGTGGGCAGATCCAATCCCAGAAAGGTGATGGCGTCGTGCGTCACCAGGTCCCGCGGATGGCGTGGCCGGCCGCGCGCCGCCAGATAGGCCGGGCTCGCGCAGACGACGCGCCGGATGGTGCCGACGCGCGTTCCCACCATGCTGCTGTCGGGCAGTTCGCCGACGCGCACCGCGAGGTCCACATGTTCTTCCAGCAGATTGACCAGGCGATCCGCCAGCAGCAACCGCACATCGATGTCGGCGAACGCCCGCAGAAACTCGGCCACGATCGGCACCACGTGCAGGCGCCCGAAGACAATCGGCGCGGTGAGGATCAGCTCGCCCTTGGGGGCTTCGTATTCGCCCGCTGCCGCGCGCTCCGCCGCGCCCAGGTCGTCGAGGATGCGCCGGCAGCTTTCAAAAAAATGCCGCCCGCTTTCGGTCAAGTTCACCCGCCGCGTGGTGCGGTTAAGCAGGCGGACGCGAAGCGCGTTTTCCAGTTCGGACACCTTGCGGCTGACGGTCGGGAGTGGCGTGCCGAGGCGGCGCGAGGCCGCCGAGAAGCCGCCGGATTCGACCACCGCGACGAACGCGGTCATGGCTTCGAATCGATTCATTATTATTCCATATTTCGGAATAGTGATTATCGATCATATACGATAGTGATTGTTTTTGGGAGGGATCATATTCCACCGCGTCGGCCCATGGCGGGATCGGCTTAAAGCCTTAAGGAGTTGCGCGATGAAAAAGCTCATCCGGTCCCTGGCGTTGGCTTCCGCGCTGGTGTCGCCGCTGGCGGCGCCGGCGCTTGCCGCCGACGAAGTCAACGTATCGAGGGGCGCTACCCTTGCCGGTCCCGGCCTCGCCGCCCACGGCCACGACGTGGTGGCCTATTTCACCGCCGGCGCGCCGGCGCTGGGCAGCGACAAGTTCGCTTTTGCCCACAATGGCGCCACCTACCGCTTCGCCAACCAGGCCAATCTCGACGCCTTCAAGGCCAACCCGGCTATATACGAGCCGGCCTATGGCGGCTTCTGCGCCTACGGCGTGGCGCTCGGCAAGAAGTTCGACGGCGATCCCCGCCTCTGGAAGATCGTCGACGGGCGGCTGTACCTGAACCTCAACAGCGACATCCAGGCCGAATGGTCGAAGGACGTGCCGGGCAATCTCTCCAAGTCCGAAACAAACTGGACCAAGATCCGCGACGTTGCGGTCGGCAAGCTTTAATCCAATAACCGCCGTATCCGACCCCGGCCAAGGACTCCCCTTCATGAACATCTCGTCCGACATCGCCTTTACGCCCACCGTAAAAGCGCTCCAGGCCGAGCGCGGCTCGCGCCGGAGTTACGCGCGGATGGAAGACAAGGGCGGCTGGGCCACGACCGTCACCGCCGATCTCGCGGCCTTCCTTGGCGAGGCGGATAGTTTCTATCTCGGCACCGCCAACCGCGTCGGCCAACCCTATATTCAGCATCGGGGCGGGCCGCGCGGGTTTCTTCGCGTAATTGACGAAAAGACGCTCGGCTTTGCCGACTACAAGGGCAACCGCCAGTACATCTCCACCGGCAATCTCGCCGACAACCCCCAGGCGTTCATCTTCGTGATGGATTACGTCCATCGCCGCCGGATCAAGATTTGGGGCGCCGCCCGCGTCGTCACCGACGCCGAGACCATCGCCCGCCTTTTCCCGGCCGGATACGGCGCCAAGCCGGAACAGGCGATGCTCTTTACTGTTGCCGCCTGGGATATCAATTGCCCGCAACATATCCCGCAAAAAATCCCGGCCGAGCAGGTGGCGGATGCCCTGGCGCGCCACCAGGCGCGGATCACTGAATTGGAGTCCGAGGTCGCGCGGCTGAAGGCGCTGGTCCCCAATCCGGCCTAACCGCCGATCAGGCGTTCCCATTCGTCTTCGCTCAACACCCTGACGCCGAGGTCGCGCGCCTTGGCGAGCTTCGAGCCGGCGTCGGCGCCGGCCACCACATAGTCGGTTTTCGCCGACACCGAGCCGGCGACCTTGGCCCCCAGCGCCTCGGCGCGCGCCTTGGCTTCCGCCCGCCCGGTGCGCTCCATCGCCCCGGTGAACACCACTGTCTTGCCCACCACCGGCGAGGCCTCGGCCGGCCGCGCCGGCGGTTCCACCTTCACCTCGCGCAACAGATCGCCCACCGCTTTCACGTTGTGCGGCTCGGCGAAGAAATCCGCCAGCGCCCCCGCCACCGTGCCGCGGATGCGCTCGAGACTGTCGAGTTCGGTCCACGCTTCGCCCTCGCGCCGGGCGGCGGCCTTCATCGCGGCGAGGAAGGCATCGATGCCGCCGAAGGCGAGCGCGAGCTTGCGCGCGTTGGTTTCCCCCACGTGGCGGATGCCGAGCGCATGGATGAACCGATCGAGCGAAATCCGCCGGCGCAGCGCGATGGCGTCGAAGAGCTTGCGCGCCGAGGTTTCGCCCCAGCCTTCGCGTTCGGCCAGGCGCGGCGTGGCCGTGGCGTCATGGGCTTCGAGGCGGAACAGGTCCGCCGGCTCGCGCACCAGGCCGGACTCGAAAAAGAACGCCACTTGCTTCTCGCCCAGGCCCTCGATGTCGAAGGCGTCGCGCGCGACGAAATGGCGCAAGCGTTCCACCGCCTGCGCCGCGCAGGTGAGCCCGCCGGTGCAGCGGCGCACGGCTTCGCCCTCCTCGCGCGCGGTGTGGCTGCCGCACACCGGACAATTGTGGGGAAACGTGTACGGCTTCGCGCCGCGCGGGCGTTTCTCCGTCACCACCCGCACGATCTGCGGAATGACGTCGCCGGCGCGCTGCACTACCACGACGTCGCCCACGCGCACGTCTTTCCGCGCGATTTCGTCCTCGTTGTGCAGGGTCGCGTTCGACACCACCACGCCGCCCACGGTCACCGGGGCCAGGCGCGCCACCGGCGTCAGCGCCCCGGTGCGCCCCACCTGAACGTCGATTTCCCGCACCTCCGTTTCCGCCTGCTCGGCGGAAAATTTGTGGGCGGTGGCCCAGCGCGGGCTGCGGCCGACGACGCCAAGGCGTTCCTGCCAGTCCAGGCGGTCGACTTTGTAGACCACGCCGTCGATGTCGTAGGGCAGCGCCGCGCGCCGTCCGGCGAGTTTCGCGTGATAGGCCAGGGCCGCCTCGATATCGCGGCACAGCTCGGCTGGTTCGCAGAGCTTGAATCCCCAATCCGCCAGGCGTTGGCGCGCCTCGTGCTGGCTGGCGCCCAGCGGCGCCGAGGTTTCGCCCCAGGCATAGGCGAAAAAACGCAAGGGCCGGCTGGCGGTGATGGCGGCATCGAGCTGGCGCAGACTGCCCGCCGCGGCGTTGCGCGGATTGGCGAAGGGCGGTCTGCCGGCGGCGGCGAGCTGCTCGTTCAGCGCCAGGAAATCGTCGCGGCGCATATAGACCTCGCCGCGCACCTCGATCCGCGCCGGCCAGCCCCTGTCTTTCAGTTTTTTCGGCACCTCGTCCAAGGCCGCCAGATTGGCCGTGATGTCCTCGCCGACATTGCCGTCGCCGCGCGTCGCGCCCGCCGCCAGCCGGCCTTCCTCGTAGCGCAGATTGGCCGACAACCCGTCGATCTTCGGTTCCGCCAGAAGCGCAACCTCCGCCGTGGCGGCGTCCTTGAGGAAATTTCGCACGCGTTGAACAAAATCCTTCACGTCCTCGGCGCTGAAGGCGTTGTCCAGGGACAGCATGGGCGACCCGTGGCGGACCTTGGCGAAACCCGTGGCGGGAGCCGCACCCACCGTCCGGGTCGGGCTCTCCCCTGTCGCCAATTCGGGATGGAGACGCTCGATCTCCTTCAAGCGCGCGAACAGCGCGTCATAGTCGGCGTCCGAAACGGCGGGCGCGTCGTCCTGGTAATAGCGCCGATTGTGCTCGCGGATTTCCGCCGCCAAGCGGCTGTGCTCGGCCTTCGCTTCCGCCGCCGGCGGATTTTCGGCCGCCTTCCCACGGCGCCGGCTCGTCACCTTCGTCCGCCGTGCATCAGGCTCGAGGCGGCGGCGCGGGCTTCCTCGGTCACCGCCGCGCCCGCCAGCATGCGCGCGATTTCCTCGCGCCGCCCGGCGTCGTCCAGTTCCTCGACCCGGGTCAGGCTCGCCGCCCGCTCGCCCCGCCCCTGGGTGATCTTGCTCACCCGCCAGTGATGCGCGGCGCACGCCGCCACTTGCGGCGAATGGGTCACCACCAGGACCTGGACCGCGCGGGCGAGGCGCGCCAGGCGCTCGCCCACCGCGTCCGCGGTGGCGCCGCCGACGCCGCGGTCGATCTCGTCGAAGACCAGCGTGGTGGCGTCGCCCCGGCCCGCCAGGGCGACGTCGAGCGCCAGCATGAAGCGGCTCAACTCGCCCCCGGAGGCGATGCGGCCGATGGCGCCGAGGGGCGCGCCGGGCAGCGTCGCCACCTCGAACAGCACCCGCTCGGTGCCCGCCGCCGACCACTCGGGCTCGGCCAGCGGCACGATGCGAACGGCGAAGCGCGCGCCGCCCAATTTGAGCGGCTTCAATTCCGCCGCCATGGCGCGGCCCAGGCGCTCCGCGGCGTCGGCCCGGCCGCGGCGAAGCGCCGCCGCCGCCGCCGCGAAATCCGCGCCCGCCTCCGCCGCCTCGCGTTCCCGCGCCGCGGTCGTCGCGGCGCTATCCTCGATCAGCGCCAGGCGCGCCTTGAATTCGCCCGCCAGCGGGGCCAAGGCGTCGACGGCGACGCGGTGCTTGCGCGCCACCTGGCGCAAGGTGAAAAGCCGTTCTTCCGCCTTCTCCAGCCGGCCGGGCTCGACGTCCAATTGCCCCGCCGCTTGCGCCATGGCGGTCTGCGCTTCGCCCACCTCGGTCAAGGCGCGGTCGAGCGCCTGGCGCGCCGCGTCGAA
>CAZIVY010000087.1:0-1552 GCA_964542505.1 uncultured Rhodospirillaceae bacterium | reverse complement strand
TGAAGTCGAAGACGTAGACCTCGTTGCCCGAATAATCGGTATGACCGCCGCCGTGGACGTACCAGCGCTTGCCGTCGAAGGCCGCGCCGCTGGTGGACGACACGACGCTTTTGGCGCCGACGACGCCGCCGTTGAAGGGCGTCTCGGGGCGCTTGGTGAGCAAGGGGCGGAGTTCGGTGCCGGAAATCTCCATCCAGGCGCCGGGCTTCAGCCCGGCCGCCGCCGCGCGCAGACTGCCCCACTCGTCGGCTTGCGCGGCCAAGGGAACGAGGCCGGCCAGCCATCCCGCCAGCAGCAGGGTCCGCGTCCGCCGGCTCATGACGCCACGGCCTGTCATGACGCGACCATGGGCGCCGCGACGGCGGCGGGGGAAAGCGTCGCGCGCGCCGCGCTGCGCCGCTTCAAGCTGGCGCAGATGCGTTCGGCCGCCCGGCCGTCCCAAAGCCGCGGCCGCCTTCCGTGCGGCCAGTCGCCGGCGAGGGCGCGGGTAAGCATGTGGACGATGTCGCCCTGGCGTACCAGGCGGTTGGTGCCCTCGGTCAAGGTGATCGGCCTTTCGGTATTCTCGCGCAGCGTCAGGCAGGGAATGTCGAGGTAGGTGGTTTCCTCCTGCACGCCGCCGGAATCGGTCATCACCGCGCGCGCGCCGCCGACCAGGCTCATGAAGGCCAGATAGCCCAGGGGCTCGATCAGGCGGATGGCCCCGCTGGCGCCAAGCTGATCCCACAAGCCGAAGGACTGCAGCCGCTGGCGCGTGCGCGGGTGGACTGGAAACACGAGCGGCAACTGTTCCGCCGCACGCGCCAGTTCCAGCGCCAGAAGGGTCAAGGTGGCGCGGTCGTCGACGTTCGAGGGCCGATGGAGCGTCAGCACGCCGTAGCTCCGCGGCGCCAGGCCCAGGCGATCGGGCGTGTTCGTCGCCTGGATGCGCGAGCGCTGCATCTCGTAGCAGTCGATCATGATGTTGCCGACGCATTCGATGCGCTCGGGATCGGCGCCCTCGGCGCGCAGATTGACGTCGGCGTCGGCGGAAGGCGTCCACAGCACGTCGCAAATCGCGTCGACGGCCAGGCGGTTGATTTCCTCCGGCATGCGGCGGTCGCGGCTGCGCAGGCCCGATTCGAGATGCGCCACGCGATGGCCCATTTTCACGCCCACCAGGGCGCAGGCGAGCGTCGAGTTGACGTCGCCGACAACGACGATCCAGTCCGGCGGCGCTTCGCGGCAGGTGCGCTCATAGGCCAGCATGACGTTGGCCACCTGCTCGGCGTGGCTGCCACTGCCAACGCCCAGGTGAAAATGCGCGGGCGGCAGTTCGAGATCGCTGAAAAAGGCGTCCGACATGGCGGAATCGTAGTGCTGGCCGGTGTGCACCAGCATCGGCCGCGACCACTCCTCGCGCATAAGGGCATGCCACAGGGGCGCGATCTTCATGAAATTGGGCCGCGCGGCGGCGATCAAGTGAACGACAGATGGTTTCATCGCCTTGCCCTTGGGGGTGCGCGCCAGCGAACCAGCAAACAAGGGAAAAGATTATTGCCGCGCGGTTAAT
>CAZIVY010000086.1:0-9524 GCA_964542505.1 uncultured Rhodospirillaceae bacterium | reverse complement strand
CCCCCGCAACAGCGCAAAATCGGCATGGTGTTCCAGTCCTATGCCTTGTTTCCGCATTTGAGCGTTTTCGAGAACGTCGCCTATGGCCTGCGCACGCGCGGGCTGACCGCTGTGGAGATCGAGCGGCGAACCGGCGAAATTCTGCGCGCGCTGCAACTGGAGCCGCTCCGGCAGCGCCTTCCGGCGGCGCTGTCGGGCGGGCAACAGCAGCGCGTGTCCATCGCCCGCGCCCTGATCTACCGCCCGTCCATGCTGCTGCTGGACGAGCCGCTCGCCAATCTGGACGCCAAGTTGCGGGTGCAGATGCGCGAGGAGATTCGCCGCATTCAGCGTGAGTTCGCCATCCTGTCGCTTTACGTCACCCACGATCAGGAAGAGGCGATGGCCATATCCGACCGCATCGCACTGTTCAACGCCGGCAGGCTGGTGCAGGTAGGACGCCCGCGCGACGTCTATGCGCTGCCCGCGTCCCTGTTCGCCGCCGACTTCATCGGCCGCGCCAATTTCTTCCGCGCCAAGGTCGTGGACCGCGGCCCCGCCGGCGCCAAGCTGTTGCTGCCCGGCGGCACGACGCTGGCGGTTCAGCGGATCGTCGCCCTGCCGGCGGATGAAGCGGCACGCCTTCTCCCCGGCACCGACGGCCTGGTGATGGCGCGCCCGGAGGGCATTGTCATCGGGCCGCCCCATGCCGGCCTGCCGGCGCGGGTTCGCCGCGTGCAACACCTCGGCGGCTTTTCCCGCTTCATCCTCGCCGCCGAGGCCGCCACCGGCGAAATCGCCGTTGACGCCTGGCGCGCCGTGGACGAGTTCGCCGAGGGCGCCGAGGTCGGCCTGGTCCTGAACCCCGCCGATAGCGTGCTGTTCGCCGGTCCGCGGGCGGCCCAATGACCGGCGCGGCGGCCTTGAGCCGTGGGTCGGGGCGCCTGCTGCCGGCGGTCATTGGCGCCGTCGCCGTGACCGTCGCCCTGCTGTTCCTCGTCTACCCGCTCACCAGTTCGATTCTCGGGGCCTTCGTGCGCAACGGCGAGCCGCTGGAACTCGGCAATTTGACGCTGGTCAATTTCGAGCGATTCCTCGGCCCCGGCAGCTATCGGAACGCGCTCTGGCATTCCATCGCCACCGGAATCGTCGCCACCGCCATGGCCACCGCGATTTCGCTGCCCATGGCCTATGCCGTGGCGCGCATTGCCATGCCGCTGCGCGCGACAGTGCTGGCGCTATCGGTTCTGCCGCTGGTCTCGCCGCCCTTCATCGGCGCCTATGCCTGGGTGATCCTGCTCGGCAATAACGGCATCTTCAACAATCTCTTGCGCCAATATGTGGGCTTCGGCCTGCCCTCGATCTACGGCTTTTTAGGCATCGTGCTGGCGCTGTCCCTCAGCTATTTCCCCTATGTCTTTTTGGTCGTGCAAGGCGCCCTGGCGGCGGCCGACACCCATGTGGAAGAGGCGGCAGTGGTCGCCGGAGCCTCGCGCTGGCGGGTGCTGCGCACGGTGACCCTGCCCATGGTGCTGCCCGCGATAGCCGCCGGCATGTTGATCGTGTTCATCAAGGCCATCGGCGATTTCGGCGTGCCCTCGATCCTCGGCGGCGAGTACCAGGTGCTGCCGACGCTGATCTATTACCAGATCCACGGCTTCTTCAACCTGAACGGCGCCGCGGCCATCGCCATGGTCAATGTGGCGCTGACGCTGATCGCGCTGGCGGCGCTGGCCTGGATCAACCGCGCGCGCGCCGTCGCCACCGTCACTGGCACGGCGCGCCGCGCGGCGCGGCCGCTGCCGCCGGCGCTGCGCTGGACCGCCATTTCCTATGTCTGGCTTGTCCTGGCGGTGGCGAACCTGCCCCAGGCGGTGACGGTGCTTTATTCCTTTTCCGAGCGCTGGGGCGACACGCTGTTCCCGTCGGTCTATGGCCTGGAAAATTATCGCCGCATCGCGGGCGATCTCGCCGGGCCCGCCCTCAACAGCGTCATCCTGTCCGGCGCCGCCACCCTGATCTGCCTGATCTTCGGCGCCCTCGCGGCGCACGCGGTGGTCCGTGGCCAGGTCGTCGGCCGCTGGGCGGTGGACCTGATCATCATGGTGCCGTTCGTGCTGCCCGGCCTGGTCATCGGCGTCGCCTATTTGACCGCCTTCAACGACGGCCCGCTGGTGCTGACCGGCACCGCCACCATCCTGGTCATGGCCTATTTCACCCGCCGCGTCGCCTTCGTCTTCCGCTCGGCCAGCGCGGCGATCCTGCAACTCGACCACCGGTTGGAGGAAGCGTCGACGGTCTGCGGCGCCGATTGGGCCACGACCATGCGCCGCGTCACCTTGCCCTTGATCGCCCCGGCGCTCCTCGCCGGCGGCGTCCTCGTCTTCGCCACGCTGATCGGCGAGATCAGCGTCACGGTGATGCTCTACTCGGCGCGCTGGAAGACCCTGACCATGGCAATCTTCGAGTACTTGCTGGGCAACGACATCGCCAAGGCCAGCGCGCTCGGCACCGTCACCATCGTCGTGACGCTGGTGCTCGTCGCCGGCGCAAGCCGCCTGGCCGGCCGCAATATGGCGGACATGTTCCGCTAAAGCAGCGCTATGCCGGTCATGCTTTCCAGTCGCCCGGCCACGCCCGGAGCGGCGGCAAGCACCGGGTTGCCATTGACCAGGCCGCCGTTGGACAGAAAATCATTGTGCCGGCCGCCGGCCTCGGCCACGAGCAGCAGGCCGGCCAGCACGTCCCAACTGTTCAGGTGCATCTCGACATAGGCATCGGCCTGGCCCTCCGCCACCCGGACCAGGCCCAGCGCCGCCGACCCGATCAGCCGCACGTCGCAGCCACCGTCCACCAGGCGGCGCATGAGCGCCAGATTGTCGTCCGCCGAGCGCCGTTCGGTGTAACCAAATTCCACCAGGCTACGGTCCAATTTCCGCGTCGGGGAAACGCGGATCGGCGCGCCATTGCGGAACGCGCCGCCGCCACGGCGGACGGTATAAACGGTTGCGGCCGCCGGCTCGGCGATGACGCCGAGTTCCGGGCGCCCGTCGCGGCAGAACGCGATCGACACCGCGTAATGCCGCAGCCCGCGGGCGTAGTTGGCGGTGCCGTCGATGGGATCGACGACCCAGAGCAGCGCCGCCGGCGCGCCGCCGCCTTCCTCGCCCAAAAAGCCGTCGTCCGGAAACGCCGCGCTCACGCGCTCGCGAATCATCCGCTCAACCGCCAAGTCCGCCGCGGTGACATAGTCGCGCAGCCCCTTGCTTCCCACTTCGAGTCGCGCCGGATCGCGCTGGAATTCGAGGGCAAGCGCGGCTGCTTCGTGCGCGATGCTTTCGGCGAGTTCGGCGCGGACGGCGATGTCGGGGGTCACTATCGGGCTTCCAGGGCGGTGAGCGTCCCCGGGAGCGTATCATTGTTCGCCATCAGGGACCCTGGCGGTCCCGCGCCAAGCCGGCGCGACCAGACTGTCAGCCAACTACGAAATCCGTACAAACTGTGCAAATAGCTCCGTTTGCGTGTGATGTTTGTAGCGTGGCAAACGGAACATTGGCCCTTCCCCGAGACGGTAGCCTTGTTTAATCTATCCAAGAATATTGGCGGATGGGCCGTCCATCCGGGAAATATGGGCGTCATTCGATTCCGATCCAGGACAGTCAGGCATGGCGCGCGTCGAGGTGGAGAACCTCCACAAGAGTTTCGCCGGCAAGCCCGCCGTTCGCGGTTTCGATCTGAGCATTGAGCCGGGAGAGCTGGTCTCGCTGCTTGGCCCTTCCGGCTGCGGCAAGACCACGACCTTGCGCATCATCGCCGGATTCGAGACGCCGGACCTCGGCGCCGTGCGGATCGGCGCCGAGAATATCCTCGAGACTCCGCCGCATCGCCGTGGCATGGGCGTGGTTTTCCAGAACTATGCCCTGTTTCCCCATTTGACGGCGGGGGACAACATCGCCTTCGGGATGCGGATTGCCGGACGCTCGGCCGCCGAGGTGCGCCGGCGCGTGCCGGAGCTGCTGAACTTGGTCGGCCTCCAGGATGCCGGCCCCAAGAATCCGCGCGAACTGAGTGGTGGGCAGCAGCAGCGCATCGCTCTGGCGCGCGCCCTTGCCATTGAGCCGCGCATGCTGCTGCTCGACGAGCCGCTGAGCGCCCTCGACGCCGTGGTCCGGGTGACGTTGCGAGACGAAATCCAGCGAATCCAGACGACGCTTGGGGTTACCACGATCTATGTAACTCACGATCAGGAGGAGGCGCTTGCGATCTCCGACCGCATCGTGGTGATGCGCGAAGGCCGAATCGAGCAGGTCGGGACCGCCGAGGTCATCTACGCCCAACCCGCCTCCCGCTTCGTCGCCGGATTCATCGGCAAGATGAATTTGCTGCCGGGTCGCGTCGACGACCCGCGCCTCGGCCGGGTGCGCTGTGGCGGACACAACCTGCGGGTGCCGCCCGATACCGTCGCCGGTCTGCAGACCGGCTCGTCGGTGACGATACTGGTGCGTCCGGAGGCGATCACGGTGGCAGCGCCAGACGCGCCGCCGCTGTCCAGCGGTAATTTCCTCAACGCGACGGTAGAGGCGGTCACCTTCCTGGGGTCGGCGCGGCGACTCGGCCTCGATGCTGGCGGTCAGCGACTCGTGGCCGACGTCTCGACGGCCTCGACCGCGCTCTATCGGCGAGGCGAGGCGGTTTCGCTCGCGTTTCCGGTCGCTGCTTGTCGCGTTCTCGCCGAGGATCGGCCGGCGGCCGGCAACGCATGATGGGCCGAGCCGGCGGAACGTTGAAGGGGGTCGGGGAATGCAACTGACAGTGTTGGGAGCCGGGACAGCCCTGCCCGTGCCGGGTCGCAGTCCCGCCGGCTACCTGCTTCGCGTCGCGGAGGAGTCGCTCCTTTTCGATCTTGGACCCGGGACGCTGGCGCGCCTGGCGGCCGCCGGCGTCAGCTACCGGGACCTCAAGCGAGTCTTCGTCTCGCACCTCCATTCGGATCATGTGCTTGACCTCATTACCCTGTTGCAGGCGAGCAACGCGACGCCGATGTGGACGCGCGAGCAGCCGCTGGAGTTGTTCGGCTGCCATGGGCTCGCGGCCTTCGTCGACCGCATCACGGAACTCTTCGACGGGACGGTACCCGAGGGCTTTCCGGTCACCGTGAGGGAGCTGGGCGCCGAGCGTCTCGCCTTCGATGGCTGGACCCTCGAGACGACCCTCACCGGCCACACGCCGAACAGCCTCGCCTTCCGCGTCGAAGCCGACGGCAGGTCCTTCGTCTATTCAGGCGACGCGGTCGAAAGCCAAGCACTGACACATCTCGCCCGCGAAGCCTCGGTCTTCGTCTGCGAGTGCTCCTTCCCGCGAGGCTGGTCGACCCGCGACCATGTCACGGCCGATGGCGCTGGCCGGATGGCGCATGCCGCGGGGGCTCGCTGCCTTGTCCTTTCGCATCTCTATCCGCCGGCACTCGAGGTCGATGTCGCGGCGCAGGCGCGCGCCGCCCACGAGGGGGAGGTCATCGTCGCGGTCGACGGCACCTCGCTCGCGGTCTGAACTCGCCGCGGCGCCAGCGGCGACCGGTTCGCGCCGCCTGGCTCGGTCTGGTCCCCATCTTCCTGTTCGGATTGGCTTTCGAACTGCTGCCGGTCCTCATGCTGGTGCGCTCGAGCCTGACCACCGATGGCGGCCTCGGGTGGGGCAATTTCGGGCGCGCACTCACGCCGATGATGCTGAACGCCTTTGCGAACAGCCTCCAGCTGTCATTCGTCACCGCCGCCCTTGGTGTCGTGCTCGGCACCATTGTCGGCCATGCGATCGTCACGACGCGAAGCGTCACGGTCCAGCATGCGCTGACGGCGCTGGCCGATGTCGCGGCGAATTTCGGCGGGGCGCCGCTCGCCTTTGCCTTCATCATTACACTGGGCTCGACCGGCGTGGTCACGCTGCTGCTGCAGGCGGTGGGCATAGATATCTACCCCGGCTTCCGCATTTACTCTTTGGCCGGGCTGGCTATCGCCTATGTGTATTTTCAGCTCCCGCTGCTCATCCTTCTGGTGATCCCGTCGCTACTTGGATTGCAGCGCGAATGGCGCGAGGCAGCGACAAGCCTCGGGGCCACGCCAAGCCAATACTGGTTCCGCGTGGCGCTGCCAATCCTCGCGCCGTCGCTGCTCGGCAGCTTCCTTCTCCTGTTCGCCAATGCCTTCGGCGCCTACGCGACCGCATGGACGCTGACCGGGTCCGACATCAACCTGGTCACCGTTCAGATCGCCGCTCTGGTGCGCGGCGAGGTTCAGCTCGATCCGGGGTTGGCCGATGCGTTGGCGCTGCTGTCGGTCGCGGTCATGGCGATCTGCGTCGGCGGCTACCAATTCCTCGCCGCACGGGTGCGGAGGCTGGCGTCATGAAGCGCGGAACGGCTTGGCGAGCGGTGGTGATCACCCTCTTCCTCGTGTTCATGATTGTGCCGGTGATCGCCACCGCCCTCTTCTCGGTGTCCACGCGATGGGATCGTACGATCTGGCCCGAGGGCCTGACGCTGGCGTGGTGGGTCAAGGTGACCGCCCGTTCGGCATTTCAGGACACGCTGCTCAACTCCGTCGCCGTAGCGCTGGCGACGGTCGCGGTTTCGCTGGTCCTGGTTACACCGACCGCCTATTGGATACATCTGCGAGTGCCGCGCGCCAGGCCGTGGATGGAGCTGCTGGCAATCATCCCGTTCGGTCTCCCGGGCGTTGTGCTGGCTCTCGGACTTATCCGGCTCTATTCGAATGTTCCGCTGCCATTGATCAACACGCCGAACATCCTGGTGGCCGCCTATGTGGTGCTCACCTTGCCCTTCATGTACCGCTCGGTCATGAACGCGCTCGAAGCCATCGACGTGCGGACCCTCAGCGAGGCGGCGCAGAGCCTCGGCGCCAGCGGCTGGCGGACGCTGCTGTTCGTCATTCTGCCCAACATCCTCCCCGGCGTCGTCAATGGCAGCCTCCTCGTACTCTCGACGGTGTTCGCCGAATTCACCCTGGCCAATTTATTGATCGGCACCCGCTTCAAGACCTTCCCGATCTATCTGGTTGAGTTCACCCGCTTCGACGCCCGCCAAGCCAGCGCGCTCGCCGTGATCAGCTTTCTTTTCGCCTGGGTGGTGTCGCTCGCCGTGCTGTGGCTCACGGGGCGGCGCGGCCGCCCGAGCGAGGTGTTCGGCACCCGGTAGACCGACGGGCCGTGCTCCCCCGGTTTTTCGCCACATGAGTTGGTCGAGAAGAAAAGCGAGAGCAAGCCGATCATGACCGATCGAGTTTCGGGAAGAAAGCACCATGGGGCGAGCCGCATGGCCGCCACACTTGGCCCAAACTTGTGCCCAAACAAGCGGGTGCGGTATAGTCGATCGACGAGTGCCGCGCTGGATCGCGGCCCGCGACTCTGGACGCGGAGCGGGCTTCTGTTCGATGGGGCGTCCGATAATCGGACTGGTTGCGAATACACAGGGAGGCAACGGTGAAAACTAGAACATTTTTGCGCGGCTTTATGGGATTGGCCGCGGCCGCGACGCTGACATTCACGGCGATCCCGGATGCTCGGGCACAAAGCGCCAACGAACTCATGGCCGGCGCCAAGAAAGAGGGCAAGCTGGTCAGCTATGGCATGTCGGACGACTGGGTGAATTTCGAAAACATCTTCAAGGCCATCGAGACCAAGTACGGCGTCAAGCATGCCGACACGGACATGACGTCGGCGGAGGAGATCACGCGCCTTCTCGCCGAGCGCAACGCTCCGGTGATGGACATTGCCGACATCGGCTACGACTTCGTCGGCCGTCTTCTCGAGAACAACCTCGCCGCGGCATACAAGAACGCTTCCTGGGACACGATTCCCGACAAATTCAAGGATAAGGACGGGCGCTGGGCCGCGGCCTATTGGGGGGCGATCAGTTTCCTGGTCAACACCGACAAGGTGAAGAACCCGCCGCAGTCATGGAACGATCTGCTGAAGCCCGAATACAAGGACATGGTCTGCAGCCGAGACCCGCGGATTTCGACCTATGCGACGGCCTCCGTCCTCGCCGCGGCCTATGCGAACGGCGGTGGCGAGGGCAACGTCCAGCCCGGCCTCGATTGGTTCAAGGCGCTCCGCGATAATGGCAACCTGCGTAAAGGCGTCGTCCTCAACGTCGCCTCGGTGCAGAAGGGCGAATGCCCGATCTCCATGGTTTATGATTTCGATGGCTTCGCCAAACGTGACGCCACCGGGCTGCCCCTCAAGGTGATCATCCCGAAGGAAGGGACCGTGGGCATGCTCTTCGCGCAGTACGTCAGCGCGGTGGCACCTCATCCCAACGCGGGCAAGCTGGCGCTGGACTACCTCCTCTCCGACGAAGGCCAGATCATGCTTGCCCAGGGATACGCGCATCCCTCGCGCAAGGTCGCCCTTCCGGCCGGCGTGGCCGCCAAGATGCTGCCCGAAAGCGCCTACAGCAACGTCCACTTCCCGACCGACCTGCCGAGTTTCTCGGCCGCGATCAAGAAGATCGTCGATGGCTGGAACGCCATAGCTGGCCAGTAGTCATACGACGACCTGCGTGGCGGGGGGCGATCGCCCCTCGGCACCCAGGAGCATACCCGCGCCGACAGCGGTCAAGCGCGAAGTCCTCGATCTGTTCTGGCACCCCGTTCGAGCCAAGGTGTCCTGGTCAGTTCCGATCCGCTCGCCGCCGCCTGCGCAATGGAACGCGCGGCGTCGGCCGCGGGCGGGCGTCGCCGTCCCGCGTTGTGCCTTCTTATCCGGCAGCGCCTATTAGGGAATTGTTGGGGAAATTCGCCGATCTTAACACCAGCCATCAACTAACATGTTGAATTCGCTGGCGACCCCAGCGGGATTCGAACCCGCGTTTTCACCGTGAAAGGGTGGCGTCCTGGACCGGGCTAGACGATGGGGTCGCCTACGATGTGGCGCTAACGCTCTTGTGCGGATCGCGCCACATCGAAACCTATTAGACTTGGGACAAAGAGGTAACCGCCCGGCTCCGACAAATCAAGCCGCCGCGGCATCCTCGATGACGAATTGGACGCGCCGTTCGCCCCGCCAATCCTCCGCCCGCAGCCGCCCGGCTACGTGCCAGGGCAGCGCCGTCGAGGCGGCGCGCAACAGAGCCGGGCCAAGGGCGCCGTCCATGCCGCGAAAGGCGATGGCCTGCAACCTCGCTCCGTCGGCCGAGGCCAAAATGCAGCGCACATGCTGCCCCCCTACAACCTCCGCCGCCACCAGGCGCGCGGCGGGGATGGCAAAGCGCGGCTCGGAATTGCCGGCCCCGAACGGACCCGCCTGGGCAAGAACGTCGCACAAACCAGCCGTCACCCCGCGCACCGCCAGCGCGCCGTCGAGCCGCAAGTCCGCGGCGGCGCCGATGCGCTCCCCCGCCGCTGCAAGGCGCTGCCCAAGAAAAGCCGCCAGATCGCCGATGCGTTCCGCCGCCACCGTCAGGCCCGCCGCCATGGGGTGGCCGCCGCCATTGATCAGCAGGCCGGCCTGGCGCGCCGCCGTCACCGCCG
>CAZIVY010000085.1:0-5447 GCA_964542505.1 uncultured Rhodospirillaceae bacterium | reverse complement strand
ACCCGCCATTCGCCGCCGGCCCCGTGCATGTCGTCGGCGCCGTGGGCGTAGTCTTCCGACTTCTTGAAGTAGGGCAGCACGTCCTCCCAGCTCCAGCCCGCATTGCCGAGCTGGCGCCAGTGGTCGTAGTCGGCCGCCTGGCCACGCATGTAGATCATGCCGTTGATGGCCGACGAGCCGCCCAGCACCTTGCCGCGCGGGTAGTTGAGCGCGCGGCCGTTCAATCCCGCTTCCGGTTCGGTCTTCAGGCACCAGTCGGTGCGCGGGTTGTTCATGGTGCGCAGATAGCCGACGGGGATGTGAATCCAGATATAGCCGTCGCCGCCGCCGGCTTCGAGGAGCAATACGCGCACATCCGGATCGGCGCTCAGCCGGTTGGCGAGCACGCAGCCCGCCGTGCCGGCGCCGACGACGACGTAATCGAAGCGGCCGATGGAGGTGGCGTCGGTCATTCGTCGGCCGCGCCTTCACTTGGGATCAAGGGCTCCAGCGTGACGATCAGAGGGCCGAGTTTTTCGCTGACCCCCGACCAGACGATATCAAGCCGCACCTCGGCATAGCCGTGGATCAGCCGGTGCCGAAGACCCGTGATCTCGTGCCAGGGGATGGCTGGGTGGGCCGTCCGGAACTCGGCCGACATCTTGCCTGCCGCCTCGCCGATCACCTCCGGACACCCGATCACCGCGCTCTGGTGCAGGCGGCTCACCAGAAACGCCGCCTCGTCGAACCCGGCCACGAAGGCGCGAGCGTCGCGGGCGGCGGGCGGCATGTCGAGCAGAAGCGACGCATCCTTGCCCGTGCGATCAGTCATAGACCACCTGGACGTCGGCGAGGATATTGCGGCGGCGTATGTAGTTTCGGCTTTTCTCCAGCGCCTTGCGTTCCACCAGATCGACCGGCCGCCCCAGGAGGCGTTCCAGCGCTTCGGCGAGGCCGAAAAACTGTTCCAGTGCGGACAGGACGCTCTCGGGCTTGAACTCGACCAGGAAGTCGGCGTCACTTCTGGCCGGATCGAAGTCGCCCCCGCGCGCGGCGGAGCCGAAAACCTCAAGGCGCGCCACGCCGTAACGTAGGCATAGCGCGATCAACTCTTGCCGCTTATCCGCGATCTCGGCATGCATGATGGCCCCGCATCGATCCTCGGACAGAATATGCCATCTGATCGATCATCGCGCGAGGGCCTCGGCCAGGATGGCCGGGCGGGGGCGCAGGGGAAATCGCGTCAGGCGGCGGCGGCGGCGGATTTGAGCGCGACGAGGTTGAAGGCGGCGACCGGACGGCTGATCCCCTTGAGCGTCAGATCGCCATTCGGGACAAGCGTCGCCAAATCCTCGACCGCCACCGCGACGCGCTGGTTAAGCAAGATCTGCCCATCGGCCGCTTCGGCGCACAGGCGCGCCGCCAAATTGATCACGGTGCCGATGGCGCTGTATTCGACCCGCCCCTCGAAGCCCACCTGGCCGATGGTGGCGTAGCCCTGGGCGATGCCGACGCCAAAGCCGATTGCGTGGCCGCGCCGGCGCCAAACGTCCGACAATTCCTTGACCGCGCGGCGCATCTCGTCGGCCATCCTGACCGCGCGCGGCGCGGGATCGGGGCACGGGATGGGGTCGTTGAAGAACACCAATAAGCCGTCGCCGACGAAGCGCTCGAGGGTGCCTTCGTGGCTAAAGACGATGGGCACCACGCGCCGGTGGTATTCTTGCAGGAGCGCCATGACGTCTTCCGGCTCGCCGGTCTCGGCGAAGGCGGTGAAGCCGCGCAAGTCGCACATGACGGCGACGATGTCGCGGCGATGGCTCTCGAGCACGCGCTCGTCGCCACGCGCCAGCGCTTCCGCCACCTGCGGCGGCAGGAAGCGCTTGAGGCGCCCGACACGCTCGATATCGCGGACCTGCGCCACCACGCGCTCCTCGAGCGTGCGGTTCCACGACGCCAACTCGCCCGACTGCGCCTGCACTTGATCATGCAGCGCCTTGATGCGCAGCATCGAGCGCACGCGCGCGACCAGGGCCGCCTGGTCGATGGGCTTGGTTAGGTAGTCGTCGCCACCTGACTCGAGCCCCTCGACCACGTCCTTGCTGTCGGCCTTGGCCGTCACCAGGATGATGGGAATGAAAGGGAGCGATTTATCGGCCTTCACGCGGCGGCAGACCTCGAAGCCGTCGAGCTTCGGCATCATCACGTCGAGGAGCACGAGATCGGGCAGGGTGGCGCGGATCTTCGCCAGCCCGTCCTCGCCGTCGACCGCGGTGATTACCTCGTAGCCGCGGCTCTTCAGCCGCATTTCCAAGATGTCACGGTTCTCCTCGGTATCGTCAACGACCAAAATGCGAGCCGGATCGCGCATGGGGCGCCAGGCTAGGCCAGCATCTCGCGCACCTTGCCAAGCAGCAGGCGCGGGCTGAAGGGTTTCGCGACATAGCCGTTGCAACCGGCGGCGAACGCCTTGGTCTCGTCGCCGGACAGCGCGTAGGAGGTTACCGCGATGATCGGTATATGTTTGGTCGCTGGATCGGCCTTGATCCGCCGCGTCGCCTCGTAGCCGTCCATCACCGGAAGTTGGATATCCATGAGGATCAGATCGGGCCGCTCGCGTTGCGCCGCAGCCACCCCTTCCGCCCCGTCAACCGCCTCGATCAGGTCATAGCCGGCGCCGGTGAGCAAGTCGCGCATGATCTGCCGGTTGTCCTCGGTATCCTCGACCACCAGTATGCGCTTGTTCATGCCGCCACCTGCTCCTTGAGTTGTATGGGTAAGTCAACGCGGAAAGTCGAGCCACGGCCGAGCTCGGAGACGATCGTAAGTCGCCCGCCGTGCAACTCGACGAACCGCTTCGCGATCGCCAAGCCAAGGCCGCTACCGCCTTTCGTGCGCGTGCTGCCGCCGTCCACCTGCTGAAACTCGCCGAAAATCCGCTCCTGATCGTCCGGGGCGATGCCGGGCCCGGTATCGATTACCTCGATGGCGAAGTTCTCGCCCTCGCGCCTGGCGCGCACCTCGACCCGGCCCGCATCGGTGAACTTGATCGCGTTGCCGACCAGATTGAGCAGAACCTGGGTCAGCCGCCGCCCGTCGCCGCGGCCCATGGGCATCCCCTCGCCGATGGTGGCGTCCAAGGCCAGGCCCTTGGCCTTGGCCAGCGACTCGGTCGCGGCGACGACCGAGCGGACCACCTCGGGTAGCGAATAATCCTCGACCGTGAGCGCCAACTTGCCGGCCTCGATCTTCGACAGGTCCAGCACGTCGTTGATCAGGCCGAGCAGGTGCTTGCCGTTCGCCTGCACGCGCTCGAGCACGCTGCGCTGCTTCTCGGCAATGGCCCCGTAAAGGCCGTCGGCCAGGAGCTCGGTGTAGCCGATGATGGCGTTCAGCGGCGTGCGCAGCTCATGGCTCATGTTGGCGAGGAAGCTCGACTTGGTGCGGTTCGCAACTTCGGCTTGATCGCGCGCCGCGCGCAGCGTTTCCTCGTAGCGCTTGATTTCGGTAACGTCGGAGTAGATGATGACGAAGCCGCCTTCCGGCACGGGGTTGTGGCGGATCTCCAGGATCGTTCCGTTCGGCCGCGTGCGCTCGAACACATGATGCTGCTCCGCCTGTGCCGTGAGCCGCTCAATCTGAGACTGGGCGTTGACCGCGCCGAACTCGCCACGTTCGGCCAAAAAGCGCAGGAAATCCTTGAAGCGCGGGCCGCCGGCCAGGAATTCATCGGTCAATTCCAGCATCTCCGCAGCTTGCCTGTTCCACGCCGCCAGCTTGGTGTCGCGGTCGAACATGAGCACGCCGTGTTCCATGTTGTCTACAGTAACGCGCAGCACCGCGCCGCGCCGCTGCGCCTCGGCGGTGCGCTCCTGCACGACGGTTTCGAGGCGCGCCGCCGCCTGTTCGCGTTCGGCCAACAGCGCATCCAGCTCGATCGCGTTGCTACGAAAGATTTCCAGAGCTCGCGCCATTTCGCCGATTTCGTCGCTGCCCCCCGCTGGAATCGCGATGTCGCGGCGCCCGCCGGCGATCGCGCGCATCCCCTGTGACATGGCGGCCAACCGCGCCACGACGTTGCGCCCGACATAGAGCCAAACGATGAGAACCGAGCTCGCCAAACTCATGGCGACGGCCCCGGCCAGGACCAAGGTACTGCGTTGCTGCCTCGACGATGCCTCGGCGCTCGCGTCGCGAATGTCCGATTTGGCTTTGGCCACCAAGCTATCGACCGCAACCGTCAACTTCCGGGAGAGTTCGGCGTTCTCGGTCAACAGTTGCCCAGCCTGGGCGGCGAGCGCCAATTCGTGTTCGCGCAAAGCGGGAATGCCGTCGGCGCCGGTGACATATGAGCGATACTCGGCGAGATGGGCCAAGAGCAAGGGGCGCAGCCTGGGATCGAAACGTTCGGTCGCCTGTTCGGCGCCGCGCAGCGCCTGCTGGACTCGGAAACTCAAGACCCTGAGGCGGCTGGGATCCTCGATCGTGGCGATTTGGTTCAACGCGTCGTTGACCCCGGAAGTATCGAGTTGGACCTTTTGCAGATCGCGGGAAAGCGTGATCGATTGTTCGAAATCGGCGCTCTCCGCCGCGCGCTCCTGGGCCGAAAGCGTGGGATTCGTCATCGTCCGCCGCCATTGCGCGATCTTGGCGTCGAGCACCAAGGTCCAGGGCGCCAGCAGCCTTTGGGTCTGCTCGTGCGTCCCCAGCACGTTTTTGAGCAAGTACCTCTTATGGTCGCTCACCACGAGGCGCTGGACAAGAAAACTGCGGACCGAATCAAGATTGGTTTGCAGCAATTGGACGGCGGGGGCCATCAAATCAAGGGCCTGGCGGTCGACGTCACCGCCTTCGAGCGTCTTCAAATTGACATTCAGTTGTTCGACGTCGAACGCGATGCGGCGCGCGATCTCCTCAAGCTGGCTCCGGTTCGTCGCTGTTGGCATCGCCGGCGCCGCCGCCACGATCCGTTCCGCCTGCCGGGATAGATCTTGCGCCGTTAGCGCGGACGGCACGCGACCTTGGGTGATGCGCTCCAGGATGTCGCCCATCTGAAGAAACGAGAGCACCCCAACGCCCGCGGCAAGGATCGCGAAGGCGCTGATGCCGAAAAACGCGGCGAGCAGCCGCCCGCCTACGCCAAGGCGCTGAAACATCGGCCCAGCCTGTTATTGCGCTGCAGCAAAACCTCGCGGCAGCCTCCCAAAATGAGGCGCATGATATTATACGTATTGGCCTAACAGGCTGTTGAAAAACCCCTGGTTTATCGTGTGAGGATGTGATTCCTGTTTGGCGGGGTCGAGCCAGCCAGGAGATCTGTGATGCGGGGGACGGACGAGCGGTCGGGATCGCTGTTTTCCTATGTGGACATCGAGGCGCGGGTTCCGGCGACGCATCCCCTGCGCGGCATCCGGGATCTGGTGAACGGAGCTCTGGCAAGGCTGGACCGGAGGTTCGAAGCGCTTTAT
>CAZIVY010000084.1:0-4827 GCA_964542505.1 uncultured Rhodospirillaceae bacterium | reverse complement strand
TCCGCCCCGGTTATGCCATCGAGTACGACTTTGTGGACCCGCGCGAGCTGAAGCCGAGCCTGGAGACCAAGCGCATTCCAGGCCTTTATTTCGCCGGCCAGATCAATGGCACCACGGGCTATGAGGAAGCTGCCGCCCAGGGGATAATCGCCGGGATCAATGCAGCGCTGTCCCTGAACCAAGGCGGAGAAATGGTTCTCGACCGCGCCGATGGCTATATCGGGGTCCTCATCGACGATCTGGTGACACTAGGGGTCACGGAGCCCTATCGGATGTTCACCAGCCGGGCTGAATACCGCCTGACGCTGCGGGCCGATAACGCCGACCAGCGCTTGACCCCCAAAGGCATAGAAGCAGGCTGCGTGGGCGCCGAGCGCCAAGCTAAATTTGCCCGGAAGTCCGCCGAATTGGAGGCAGCGCGGCGGTTGGTGGCCGAGCTGCGGATGGGCCCCAATCAGTTGCGCCACAAGGGATTCACCGTCAACCAGGATGGAAAAGCGCGTAGCGCCGCCGAATTGCTGGCGCTCGACGGCGTTACCGTGGCCCGGATCGCCGAGCTTTGGCCGCAACTTGGCGGGTTTCCGGGCGAAATCGTCGAGCAGTTGGAGATCGATGCACGCTATTCCGGCTATGCCGAACGCCAGAACGCCGATATCGCCGCGCTTCGGCGCGACGACGACCTGAAACTGCCCGCAGGGCTTGATTTCGAGGCAGTTTCCGGCCTGTCGTTCGAGGCGCGGGAGAAACTCACCCGGGTCGCGCCGGCGACGTTGGGGCAGGCGGCACGTATCCCTGGCGTGACGCCGGCGGCCGTCATGGCGCTGCTGGCCCATATTCACAAAAATCGGCCGCGCCGCCAACGCGTAGGGGCATGAAAGGCACCCTTTCCCTGGAGGAACTGGGGAGAGAGCTACGCGTTTCACGTGAAACATTGGACCGATTCGAGACTTATGGGGCCCTGCTCAAAAGGTGGCAAGAGCGGGTCAACCTGGTGGGGCCGGGCACGCTGGCCGACATGTGGCGGACCCACTTCCTGGACAGCGGCCAACTTTGGCCGTTGGCGCCAAAAAGCGCCAAGAAATGGGTCGATCTGGGCAGCGGCGCCGGATTCCCGGGTCTGGTGCTAGCGATTCTGGGCACGCCGGAAATGCATCTGGTGGAACGCAACCAGAAGAAAGCCGCGTTTCTGCGGGAAGCCGCCCGCGTGACCGCCGCGCCCGCCATCGTTCACAGCCAGAGGATCGAAGATCTACCGCCATTCCCGGCGGATGTCGTCACCGCCCGCGGGCTGACAAAGCTCGATACGCTGCTGCGATGGTCGCAACCGTTCGCGCATGCCGGAACGGTCGCTTTGTTCCCAAAGGGACAAGATGTAGATGTCGAATTGACTGAAACATCAAAATCTTGGATTATCGACATTGAGCGATATGAGAGCCGATCCGATACGAGGGGCGTCATTTTGTGCGTAAGGGGTCTTGTCAATGCTCGAAAGCATCCAGCCTGATTCGACGGCGATAACAGTCGTGCCTGTACGGCCGCGCATACTGGCGGTCGTCAACCAGAAAGGCGGCGTAGGCAAGACCACCACCGCCATCAATTTGGCCACGGCCATGGTGGCGGTGGGGGAAAGGGTCCTGATTGTCGACCTCGACCCCCAAGGCAATGCTTCGACCGGCCTTGGCATCATGCGCGCCGGGCGGGCGGTTAGCTCCTATCACGTGCTCATGGGCGAGGCGGATATTTCCGCCGCCGTAACGAAAAGCCTCATTCCAGGTCTCGACATACTTCCGGCGACCGTCGATCTTTCCGGGGCCGAACTGGAATTGATCAACATGGAACGCCGCAATTACCGCCTGCGCGACGCTTTTGCCGCTTCTCCCTTGCCCTATGACCATGTGCTTATCGACTGCCCGCCGGCGCTGACGCTCCTCACGGTCAATGCGTTGAGCGCCGCCGACGCCGTATTGGTTCCGCTGCAATGCGAGTTTTTTGCCCTTGAGGGGTTGAGCCAGTTGTTGCGCACCATCGAGAGAGTGCGCCATACTTTCAACCCGTTACTGGAAATCCAGGGTGTCGTTCTCACAATGTTTGACCGGCGGAACAATCTTTCCGACCAAGTTGCCCGGGACGTTCGCGATTGCCTGGGCGACAAAGTCTATCGCACCGTCATCCCGCGCAATGTGCGTTTGTCGGAAGCGCCGAGCCACGGCAAGCCGGCGCTGGTCTATGACCATCGCTGCTCCGGCAGCCAGGCGTATATCCGGCTCGCGGGTGAAGTGATTCGCCGCGAACGCGAGTTGCGTGCGGCATGAGCGAGGATACAACCAGGAAGCGCGGCCTAGGCCGCGGGCTCGCCGCGCTTTTGGGCGACGACGCCGGCGAGGATTACGCGGCGCTCGACCGTCTGCGCCAGCCGAAGGAAATCCCCACCGAACAGATTCAGCCAAATCGCTTCCAACCGCGAGTGCGCTTCGACGACGAAGCGATGGCGGAACTGGTCCAGTCGGTGCGCGAAAAGGGCATTCTCCAGCCCATTCTCGTGCGCCGTACGGCGGCCGAGAACACCTATGAAATCATCGCCGGCGAACGGCGATGGCGCGCCGCCCAAAAGGCGCAACTTCATCAAGTGCCGGTCATCATCCGCGAATTCAACGACGCCGAGGTGCTGGAAGTGGCGCTGGTGGAGAACCTCCAGCGCCAAGACCTCAACGCGGTCGAAGAAGCGAACGGCTATTTGCGCCTGATCGAGGAGTTCCACCACACCCAGGACCGCATGGCGGAAATCGTCGGCAAGAGTCGCAGCCACGTCGCCAATACGCTGCGCCTCCTCAGCCTGCCCGACGACATCAAGGCGATGGTGGTGGACGGACGGCTTACGGCCGGACACGCGCGCACGCTGCTTTCGGCCAAGGACCCGCATGCGCTGGCGCGCCAGATCGTCGACAGCAAACTGACGGTGCGGCAGGCGGAGGACATGGGGGCGGCGGCCCGCGGCCGGTCGAAGAAGTCCTCGCCGACGCCCAAGAACGCCGACACCGTGGCGCTGGAATCAAGCCTGTCCAACGCCATCGGCATGAAAGTCGCCGTCATTCACCACGGAAACAAGGGCGGTCTGCTCAAGGTCGCCTATAGCAGCCTCGAGCAATTGGACGATCTATGCCGGCGCTTGCTGCGCCCCCCGCAAGGAGCGAAGACGACGTTTGGCCACGCGGCGGCGGATATCGATGATGGGCCCGGGGCGGAAGCCGTCGCGGAGCCAGAAGGTGATCCAAGCCAAGGACAGCCGGAGAGCGGAGCGAGCCCCACGCCGCTCGAAAGCGACGCAAACGACGCCGTGCGCGCTGACGACCAAATGTCCGCGGTCTTGGAGCTGGTGGAAGAGGTGGCGGAGACGAACGGGGCGCCGGCTGGCGATCCAGCCGCTCCTCAATCGGACTCGGAACGGAAACCCGCGCCGAAATCGGCCGCCTGATTCTTTCTCACGCCGCCGCCAGCCGGACGATCCCGTAAAAAGCCTGACGGCAAACGGCGCGATCCGGGACGCCGGTGGTCTTGCAAAGAATTTCCGCCTCGGTCAGCCGGCGGAGCGCCGCATCGAGGCGCCGGCGATCCCAGCGGCGCAACTGCAGGGCAAAATTGTTCGGTCGCCCATTAAACGAGGCCGGCGGTCCACCCTGATCGTCGCCATCGGCGCGGCAACGCGCGGCATGAAGACGCTGCATGTGGCGCTGCGCCGCGCGCAACAGAGCGATGGGCGATTCGCCGGCCAGCAACGCGCGGTCGAGGGCGCGGTCGAGTGCCGCCATGTCGCCGTTTGCCGCGGCGTCGAGGACACCGCTAAACGCCACCGCGGCGCTGGACCCAATACTGGCTTGGCAGGCCTCGAGGGTGACGGGCGACTTGTCGCCGCCCCAATAGGCGATCAGCTTTTCGAGCTCGCGCCGGCTGATCTGGCGATCGACGCCAAGATGCTCGCGCAAATAGGCCAGCGCCGAATCCGACGCCGTCATGCCGGCCTCGCCCAAGACGCGAACAACCAGTTCGGTCAGCGCGCGCGCGTCGTCGCCGTCGCATTTCAGGGCAAGGGCATTCTTGGCGCCCTCGAAAAGGGCAAGCAGCGAAGAGCGCGCCGCAAGCTTGCTGGCCTCGGCGATCACCAGGGCGTCGGCCGCGGCGTCGCGGCCGGGCGCGGCGAGGAATTCGCCGAGGAGCGATGAATGACGGTCGCCGGCCGCGGTGATCCGCACCACGCGGCGGCCGCCGGTGAGGGACATGGAAGCCGCTTCGTCGGCCAGGCGCGCCGGATCCTCGCTCAGGCGGTCGGCGGCGAACTCCACCACGCGGAACGGATCGTCGAGAGCGCCGGCGATGGCCACCGTCAGCGCCTTGGCGCGCTCGCGCACCAGGCCTTCGTCGGCGCCGTGCAGAAGAACGGCGCGCACCGCGCCTTCCGGGCCGCGCACGAATGAATCGAAGCGCGCCGCGTTGATTTTCATGGCGAGGCGGCGTCCTTCAGCGCGGTTTGCCCGCCGCCTCGGCTTCTTGGCGGGTGAAATAGATCGCCAGGCGGATGCGCATTTGTTCGCTCAAGTCGCGCGCCGCGCGGGCGCGGGCATCCTCTTCGGCGATGAGGCTGGCGAATTCCGCGCGCAACACCGAATAGGCGGCGTAGGAGGTAATCGAATCGGTCAACAACTCCTTGCCGCTTTGCGCCTCGACCAGCCGGTAGCTGACGCTGACCGTCATGTTGTAGCGGGTGATGACATCGCCGCGGGTAAGCAGAACGCCGCCCTGGCTTTCCGTCGCCTCGAACGACAGGCGATAGAG